>CATPCK010000537.1 GCA_955652655.1 uncultured Ktedonobacteraceae bacterium
GTCTCGGTACTGGTACGGCCATCACGAATAGCGATGGTGCGGTCTACATTAGCGGCAAGCGCCACATCATGCGTTACCAGGATGATAGTCAAGCCAAACTCACGATTGAAGGTGCGAAGGAGAGTGAGAATTTCGCTGGCTGTGGCCGAATCGAGCTCACCGGTTGGCTCATCGGCAAGGAGCAGCTTAGGCTCGTTGGCCAGGGCGACAGCGATAGCGGCACGCTGCTGTTCCCCACCAGAAAGCTGGTCAGGTTTTTTCTTCCCCATCCCTTCCAGTCCCACAAGTTCAAGCAATTCTGCGGCACGTCGTGAACGCTTAGCGGAGCCTACTCCACCGAGTAACTGGGGCATTTCGACGTTTGCCGCTATACTCAATTCCGGCAACAGGTTCCGCCCGCTCTGCTGCCAGATGTGACCAACCAGAAAGCGCCGGTACAGGATGCGCTGTGCCTCGTTCAAGCGGGTCAGATCATTCCCATCCACAAGGCAGCTGCCAGCACTGGGTGTGTCCAGTCCGCCAAGGATATTCAGAAAGGTACTCTTGCCAGAACCAGAAGCGCCGACCAGCGCCATCATCTCTCCAGGCACAACTTCCAGGTCAAGTCCCTGGAGCGCCACGACTTCGAGATCAGCGACCTTATAAATTTTGACCAGATTATCGCAGGTAATCAGTGGCTTCTGCATATACACATCTTTCTTTCATAGTCGTTAATCTTCATTGAGCCGAAGCGTTTGACTGATCGACGGGCGTGAGACGATACGCACCATCATCCCCAGGGCGACGATACAGATGACAACTAAGACCACAAGGGCAATAACCAGCGAAGAAGGGATCACGATCTGGATCGGCGGCACACTCTGTGTAACAAAAAATTGACTATTGGTGAGATCGCTTGAAGCTCCACTGGAGCCGACACTCGTGAAGATGAGTTGTGGCACAACAAGGGCAGAAAAGATCGCGCCGAAGAGTATACCAAGCAGGATAGACGTGGTGTAGATGATACATTGTTCCCATGTCAGAGTGCCGGCAATTTGCGGCGGAGCAGCACCTAAAGCACGCAGGACAGCAAAGTTCGCCAGCCGACTTCGCGCACTTAGCCAGGATGCGATCAGGTTGCCGGCTAACGCCAGTAATAGGGCGACTGTCGCGCCAAGAGCAAGCACACCGATTAGATCAAGATAGAGCGGCTCATGGTAAAGCGACTCAATAATGGCACGGCGATCGGTTAGCGGGTTGAGCTGTAGCTCTCCCTGGTTAAGGGCTTTACGTACAGTGGACAGCGAATCAGCATCGCCTCGCGTCCGCAGCCAGACAGCGTTCAGTGGGAGGCTGCCTCCGTTAGTCTTAAAAACCTGGTCATAGACCTGGGCAAGGCTCGCATAATCCACCAGGACACCTCCATTTGGAACAGAACCATTATTTGCGCTTGAGGCGGCCCGGTCATTCACTGTTGGGATATGTTGTACCTCGGCAACAGCGTAAAAGTCTACACGGCCATCGGTGAAATTCAAGGTGAAGTTTGCATTGGGGGACAGTTTGAGCGAGTTCCATGCCTGGGCATCGACTACAGCAGGGACTACCAGGCGTGAAAGCGCACTTGCCCGCTGTGAGGAGAGTTGCTCCATGAGCGATGTGAGGGATTGGGACGAGTCTTGCCCGGTCCAGATGGCTGTCTGCGCAAAGGTAAATGCATCCACCGCCCTGACTTCCATAGGAAGGGAAATGATCGAACCCGCTGCAGTCACCGGGGACGTATTGCCAACAGTGGCCGAGAGGACACCTGGAATAGTATGATAGAGCGTAGTCTTTTCTTTTACCTGCAAATGCGTAAAGGTGCTGTTTTGAATAGTGCCGCTGAAGTCTGCGCCGCTCTGGTAGGACGCCACGTCTGGAATGCGCTGGGATTGCGACGCGGTGAAAATAAGGGTAAATATGGTAAAGGCCGTCGCGAGAGCAAGCAGCAGGGTCATACGAATAGACTGCCGTGGAGCGCGCGCCATCTGGGCAAGGGCCAACATTGGAGAGGCGCCGCGGCTACGTGATGTTAGCCACGAGCCGAAGCTCAGCATATAAGGGAAGAAACGCAGGAAGAGCAACAAACTTGCGATCAACAGGAAAACGGCTCCCACAAGCGTCAATGGTGACAGCAGGAGCAGGGTTAGTTGTGGATCGAGGATGCCAGCATTGATCACATAGAAAGAGAAGCCATAGCCGGCGATCATCACAATGGCCGCTACGATATCCAGGTTGAGACGTTGCCAGAGCGGCAGGCGTGTCGAGCGAGCGGATTCACGGCGCAGACCGAGAACGTCCTGGCGCGTGGTTCTACCAACCGCGACAACCATGGCGAGAACGGCGACAAAGACGGTGATCAGCGCGTACCACTTCATTCCAAGCACAACCTGTTGGGGAGGACCGGAGATGATACTAAGGGCGCCCTGGTCAACGGGAGACAGGATGTTTTGCGCCATAAAACGAACCATCAGGATAGATAAAAGCGGTCCCACAATGAGCGCTATCAGTGCCAATCCAACACTCTGCGTTACCAGCGAACCGAATATCTGGCCGCGGCTAGCTCCACGGCTCCTCAGGATAGCAATAGCATCAGATTGTCGTTCAACCAGCAGTTCAGCCATCAGACTGACAAAAAAAAGTATGAGCCCAAGCATGAGCACAAGGAGACTCGTCACAGGAAGCTGCGCGATGGCGATGCGACTGCTATACTGGTTAAGGATATCAGTGGGCAAGAACGCCTGCGTCTTCTCTAAAAAGGGAGTGTGGTCGAAGGCCTGCGCGTTCGAGATGTCAACCTGCACCGTATTGGCACCATTGACGATAGTATCTAGATCATGGATAGTTATGCGAGAGGCGTCAAAACGATAATACCAGAATAGACTGAACGGACTTTCAAGAACCAGGCCGCCTATACCCTGATTCTTCGAGAGTTGGGAGAGAGCGGAAATGAATGTTTCGTTCGAGACAAGCCCTGTAAAGATTCTCCCTGGTGGGCCGAAGGGAGGCTTGCCGCGCGCGACACTGATAAAATCGGTGCCATGCCAGTATGGGTTATCGCCGGCGGGTGGTTTGAAGATACCGACGACACGATAAGGTAAAATGTGCACTTCTCGTTTAATTGGAATGTAGACCATAGCTACTTTCACATTGATTATTGAACCAAGCGTCACTTTGAGAGTGCTGGCACTTTCTGTGCTCAAAGCTACCTCCAGATCGTCGTTCGTAGACGCCGTGCTCATCGTCCTTGGAAGACGCCCCTGAACGAGCGTGACGCGAGAAGAGGCTTGATCCGAGGAAGCGCCAAAGAATTGAAGCTGATTGTCGGTATCTTTGTATGTATTTGTGCCATTGGGAGAGGGCATTTTCGTGTCAATCTGTAATACAGGCGCCTGAATAGAGAATTGTGGAGGACTGAGATATGGGCCAATTTTATCATGAAATTCCTGATTGAGGACTTGTGTTGCTTGACCAATGGCCGCAGGTGATATCTGCTCAGCTGTGCTATTGACAACAATATCTGCGTTCTGTGAGGATGAAGTGAGGGCGCCACGGAGCCCGGCGGTCATAGATACATCAGAATATAAAGGTACAGCACACGCGAGCATGACGGCGGCAACTATTCCCACCCCAACCACCAGGAGCAGTCCCCATGTTTTGCGCAACCTCACAAGGGCTAACATTATAGTTGGAAGTAACAGCGTTCTACCTCTGCTGGCAGGCGGTTTTTTTGCAGAGCGAGACATCCTAACCTCTTTCTCTTAAGGTTTTTTTGCTATTGGAGGCGAGCGAGTTAACTTTTCGGCACCATTGCCCCTGCTTATACATAACTACGTTACAGGCTCACCTGCATCTCTCATAATAGTTCCGCCGATGTGCTTGTTTTCTGGTCCCACATCGCTGCGAAGAGCATGATCAAAACGCCCTGGGCAATATTCCCAGGGCGTTTTGATCACTATTCCGACTTTGATGGCGAATGACAGCTCTGGTGCAAATGAGGAGGGCGGCCTCCAGAGGGCGACCACAAGGGATCTCTCAAGGGGAGGTATTTTAAC
>CATPCK010000538.1 GCA_955652655.1 uncultured Ktedonobacteraceae bacterium
GCCCTCATCTCGTTCCTGGCCCATGTCCTGGTCGGAGACAATTACGGCTATTTCCGGGATGAACTCTATGTAATGGCCATGAGCCAGCATCCCGCCTTTGGCTATGTGGATGTCCCGCCGCTGGTTCCCTGGATCACGCTGCTTCCCCGCTTGCTCACCGGCAATGCCTTATGGGCCATCCATGTGATCTCGGCCATGGTCTGTGCAGGGACGATCATCCTGACCGGACTGATGGCCCGGCTCCTTGGCGGCAAAGGATGGGTCCAGGGACTGGCTGCCCTGGCATCGGCGACCGCCCTCGTCTTTATGGGAAACGGCTCGATCTACAGCTATGATGTCTTCGATGCATTCTGGTGGGCGCTGGCTGCCACCATCCTCATCGTTCTGCTGCGCGATGAACAGCCGCGACGCTGGCTCTGGTTCGGCCTGGTGGCTGGCCTGGGCTTATTGACGAAGGAGACCATCCTCTTCTGGGGGTTCGCACTGATCGTCGGATTGGGGCTTTCTCCACAGCGTCGCCTGCTGTTCACCCGCTGGACGCTGTTTGGTGGTCTGATCGCCTTCGCTCTCGTCCTGCCATTCTTGCTCTGGAATGCCGCCAATGGCTGGGCGTCATTCCAGTATTGGGCAGGCTATTCTGCCAATCATAGCGCTGGCGGGTCGCCGATCGATTTCCTGATTAATCAGATCTTGGCCATGAATCCCTTCTCGCTGCCCTTGTGGGGGGCGGGACTGTGGTACTTTTTCTTCTCCAAACGCGGTGCGCGCTATCGGGTCTTCGGGTGGGCGTATCTCATCCTCTTCGTGCTCTTCATCGCGATTCAGGGGAAGTCCTATTTTCTGGCGCCGGCCTACCCGCCGTTGTATGCCGGTGGGGCGGTGCTGTTCGGGCAGTGGCAGGTGCGCTGGCGCGGATGGATCATGGGCTATGCTGTGGTGCTGGCCCTGAGTGGCGTGCTGCTGGGGCTGGCGGTGATGCCGGTGTTGCCCCCCGCCGTGTACGCACATGTATATGGCAAGAGTGGCAACTCCGGGTCGCAGCAGGAGGCAGGCGATGCCTACGGCTTGCCGCAAGCCCTGGCAGATCGCTTTGGATGGGAGGAACAGGTCGCGTTGATTGCTCAGGTGTATCACAGCCTGCCTCCGAAGGAGCAGCGGGTTGCCTGCATCTATACCGAAAACTATGGTGAGGCGAGTGCGCTCGTGCAATTCGGTGGGCGCTATCATCTGCCCCCTCCGATCAGCGGACACAACGCCTTCTATCTCTGGGGACCGCAAGGGTGTACCGGCCAGGTCGTCATCACGATCAATATTGCTCCCCAGGACGCGGCACGGGGGTTCGGCTCGGTGACGATGGCCGCAAGGACGTCCTGCGCTGCGTGTGTGGACTTTGAGAATCAGGCTCCGATCCTGATCTTGCGGCAGCCGAAGGCACCATTCGCGGTGCTCTGGCCACAAGTCAAGCATTACGATTGAGGCCAGGCAGGGGTAGAGTCACGACATAGTTTCCCTGCGCGCATCGGCAGTCAGAGAGATTTCGACGTGCAAGATTGGAACGAACGAGCCGGCAAGAATCATGAAAAGCCGAACAGGCTTTGAGCCAATGAGAGAAAGAGAGCCTTCGCGCGTGATACCAACGATCGAATTACCAACGCCCACATCTTTGCCGGGCGAAGCGAACAAGACCCATGTGCATGCCACCTCCACACGAAAAACACGAGGCAGGACAATCTGGCAATTCGTGCGTTTCGGACTGGTTGGCTGCGTGAATACCACCATCGACCTGCTGGTGCTCAATGGCCTGTTCTGGCTCTGGCCAGCGCAGGGCACTGCCAGGCTGTTGCTCTTCAATACTCTTGCCTACGCGTGTGGTGCGCTCAATAGTTTCGTCTTCAACAGATATTGGACGTTCCGGCGCCCAGGACGGCCCAAAGCGCGTGAAGGAGCGCGCTTTCTCGTGGTGACCCTGGCCGCGATTGTCTGCAATGACCTGATCGTGTGGTTGATGAGTAAAATCCTGCTTCCGGTGCATCTCAACCCGTCGCTCTGGACGAATAGCTCCAAAGTGGCTGCTATCGGGGGCACGATCCTGGTCTCGTACCTGGGCATGCGCCTGTGGGTCTTTGTGCAATCATCCTACGAGAAGCAGCGGGTACTCAGGGCCTTTTTTCAACGCAGTAAGAAAAGCACCCTGCCAGATGTAACTCAAGTGCGCACACCCGTCTCTTCGTCTCAGCGAACCACTGTCGGTTCATCGTTCACCACGCACAGTCTCTCGGTGTTCTCCCGGCCTATAACGAAGAACAGGTCATTGCCTCGACCGTCGAGCAGGTCATGCGCGAACTGGCGAACCTGACCAGGGACTTTGAGGTGATCGTAATCAATGATGGCAGCACAGATCACACCGGGGCTGTCCTCTCCGCCCTGCATAGGCTGGACCGGCGCATCCGTGTGCTCACGCACAAACATAATCAGGGTTATGGAGCGACCTTGGCCGATGGCTTTGCCGCTGCCACGAACGATCTGACATTTTTTATGGATTCTGATGGCCAGTTTGATATAGGCGAACTGAAGCGCTTTCTCTCCCTGATCGATGCGTACGATGCTGTGATTGGTTATCGCATAAAGCGCCAGGATACCTGGATGCGCAAGCTCAATGCCTGGGGTTGGAAGCTCGTTGTCAGGCTGGTCTTGGGCGTGCGCGATATCGACTGCGCGTTCAAGCTCCTGCGCACCGATTTTCTCCAGCGCCATCCGCTTGAAACACGCGGAGCGATGATCAACGCCGAGCTGCTCTACAGGCTCAACGCCACTGGCGGCACGCTCAGGGAAGTTGGGATTCGCCATCTGCCCCGCCGGGGCGGGCGAGCTACAGGAGCCAATCTGCGTGTGATCGGGTGCGCCTTCCGAGAGCTTTTTGTTTATACGCGCAAACGGCGGCACGAGGGATTGTCTGACGTGTCAGTAAGCTCATTCGACCGAATTTTGTAATTTACACTTTATTGCTCTGTCAAGAGCAAGAGCGATGTGTTCTGCTCTATTCATAGCAGATAGTTCTACTAGACTTCGGAGTGACGTGTGGCAACAAACCGACATCAAGCTCTGGTGCTTGGGCAAGGCACGGGCGCAACACAGCACTTCGGAGAGCAAGGAGTTGTATGGGAATGCCAGAACCGAGTATTCACATCGAACACCTTTCCCGCTTCTTTGGCACCGTCAAAGCCGTTGATGATCTCTCCCTGGAGGTGCCTGCGGGCATCGTCTTTGGGTTCCTGGGACCAAATGGGGCGGGCAAAACCACGACCATCCACCTGCTGCTGGGCCTGCTGGAACCAACAACGGGTCAGGCCAGGGTGCTGGGTTTTGATACGCGCACCCAGGCCGATGCCATTCGCACCCGCAGTGGGGCGCTGCTCGAATTTGCCGGACTCTACGAGCGCATGAGCGCCCAGGACAATCTCGACCTGTACGGGCGCATCTCTCACATGCCTGCGCCCGTAC
>CATPCK010000539.1 GCA_955652655.1 uncultured Ktedonobacteraceae bacterium
CTGCAAATATTGCTCATGGGTGTAGTAGCGCCGATTCGTGGGGCTACGGAACGCAGGCAGGATGCCCTTGCGATCCCATTTTTGCAAGGTGTTGACAGATTTTCCAATGAGCTTCCCGAATTGTTTTGGTGAATACGTATGATCCATGCACACATTTTAACCTATCATCATCTCTTTTTCAATACTGTTAAAATCTCTCTTTCAGGTCCAGGCAGATGACCTTGGATCCGTTTATTCCATTACAAACTACCTGCGAGAACCTACCAGTTCGCGGGCTTCGCGGCCATCGGGTGTGCGGCCGCGCCTGAGGCGGTTGAAACCAAGTTCGCCTTTTTCCCAGATGACGAGCAGCATACTGGCATTAAAGATGGAAGAGTAGGTACCACTGATGATACCGATCAGCAGGGCCAGCGTAAAGGTGCGAATGCTTAAACCACCAAAGAGCGTGAGCGCGGTGAGGGTGAAAATGACGGTCAGCGATGTGTTCAGCGAACGCGCCATGGTTTGCACAAGGCTCGCGTTGACGACCTGCTCAAAAGTCTCTGAGGTGCGGCGCTGCATATTTTCTCTGATCCTGTCGAAGACCACTATAGTATCATGGACAGAGAAACCGACCACCGTCAGGATCGCTGTGATAAACAGTGTGTCGACCTGGACATTTAGCAGCCAGCCCAGGATAGAGAAGATGCCAAGCACCACCAGTACGTCATGCAAGAGGGCAATGATAGCACATGCTCCATAACGCCAGGGTTTCGCCACCTTGCGGAACGAGAACCAGACGTAGAGCAAGATACAGACCGAGGCAGCGAGGACGGCCAGAAATGCTCGAAGCGTTGTCTCACTCGCTACTGAGGCGGACACCGATGCGTTAGAGATCACATATGTATAGCCGCCGTTCCCTTTGAAGATAGCGGATGCAATGGTAACCAGCTTGTCGCTGTTCACTTCGGAACTGGTTAAAAGGGTCACCGTCTCAACGGTGTTGCCTGCCTGGGCATCAACCACGTGTACAGCGATGGGGGCAGCATTGGACGTGGGTGTCGCGGTCGCTGTCGGTGAAGCAGCGGGTGTTGGCGTCCCTTTGCCGACCGTGGCCGTGGCTTTTGGCCTGGTTGTCGCAGTGGCCGTGGCCTGTTGCACCGATGTAGTAGGTATGACCGTTGGCGTAACTGAAACCCCCGAGGGGTTAGCGGTGTTGGGTATCCTGGCCAGCACTGTTTTAATATCAGCCGGTGTAGCAGGCGCTCCCTGGAAGTTCGTGATGTTGAGGACACTGATCTTTTTATTATCTATAGACAGGTCATTAACCTGCACAGTAAGCTGTGATCCGTACTGTTTTTGCAGGGTGCTGATAAGATAGCTTGTCACATTTTGATCGATCTGGGTGTTTAAGCGTACCCAGACGACACCTGGGCCTTTTAAAGTCGTGTTGGTGCCGGTGAGAACCTCCAAATTTTCCAGTTTTAGCGGCTTGAGATAGCTTGTCATCTGTGTGGAAGTGATATTGGTGCTGGGACGCAGCTCTATGGTAGCGCCAGATCTAAAGTCGATGCCGACGTTGAGGCCCTTCACCAGCAAAGATATCGTACCCGGGACGATGACGATCAACGATATAATCAGAAACAGGTATCGTTTTCCTACAAGATTGAACACGGCATCCTCCTCTAAACTGTGCTGTTCCGCCGCGCCAGGGATGCCGAGGCTATAGAGCCAGCCGGAAGTCCAAACAGTGCGGGATGATTGACAACGCCAGTCGGCACAAGCACGTTCAGGAAGGTGCGGGTGACAACAATGGCTGTAAACATACTTACTAAGACACCCAGGAACAGGTTTGTGGCAAAGCCAACGATGATGCTCGCGCCAAAGTTGCTGCCAAAGTAGAAGAGCACGGCGCAGGTGATCAGTGTCGAGATGTTTGAGTCGCGGATGGAGGGCCAGGCGCGTTTCCAGCCTATATCGATGGCCGAGGAGAGCATTCTGCCTGCTCGTAACTCTTCCTTGACGCGTTCAAAAATCAGCACGTTGGCGTCGACCGCCATACCAATTGAGAGGATGAAACCGGCGATACCAGCGAGTGTCAGTGTGAAACCGAAGATTTTGAAAATGGCCAATGTGAACAGGGCGTAGAGTATTAATGCCGCATCAGCCAGCAATCCCGGCAGGCGATAGTATAATATCATAAAGAGGATGACAATGCTCAGGCCGATAATCCCGGCGATGATGCTCTTGATAATCGAGTCGGTACCGAGCGTTGCCCCAACGGTTTCTTCGCTGGCAATCTGGAGCGAGAGCGGTAGTGCGCCATATTGCAAGACTGTCACAATAGACTGTGCCTCGGCTTGCGTGAACTGGCCCGTGATAATACCTGGCCCATTGATCTGGCTTTTGATGCTTGCTGAAGAGATGACCTTACGATCCAGGGTGATGGTTAGCTGGTCGCCAATATGCTTGCCGGTAAAATCGCCGAACTGAGCGATGGCGCCACCTTGCATCTCAAAATTGATGATGACCGCGCCGGTCTGCTGGTCAGTACCGACACTGATCTGGTTGGGATCGAGGTCTTTACCGGTAAATTGTGGTTTGCCGCCAGGATTGTTCTGGGTGAATTGGGTTGGGTCCAGCGTTGCTCCCGGTGCCAGGGGAGTCTGGCCGGTATCCCAGAACTCCAGGTTTCCGGGTCTCAGGATGGTCCTGATTTGCTGATCCTGATTACCACTGTTTAAGCCGGGAAGTTCAAGGGCGATACTCTGGTTGCCCTTGCTGTCTGTCAGTGTACGGATATTTGGCTCATTCACGCCAAGGCCACCGTTGACACGCTTCGTAATTTGCTGCACAGTGGAACTTATCGCGCTGTCGACCTCCGCTTTGGTGTAATGCTTCGCGGGATCGGGCGTCAGCAGGACGCTTACGCCGCCTTGCAGGTCAAGTCCCAGCTTGATGCTATATGGATTATTGATACCGTGCCATGTCTTGCCAGTTGTGGAGTTTGGCCAGAAGTCCACGAAGGCCGCGCCCGCGGTCAACAAAACAATAATCAGGAGGAGTAGTAGTGTTCCTCGACGCATTGGTGTATATCCCCTCAGTGTATTCTATCGAAGATAGAAACTATCTTAAACAGGCGTTTGCAAGCATCTTATGATGTAGGACACATATGCCCTATCGTGCATTGATTTCTGTGCAGTATAGCATAGTTGTTCCTACTTGCATATCCCACCTGTTTACTTTTTCAAGTCTATTTGGGAGCCCTGTTTATTTTTTTCTTTCATGAGCATAACGATATCACGATGACTTTCGTCACCATAGATTATATTTACCCTATGTGAAGGCTTGACAACAAAATAGCAATATGTTATACATGTACAAGAGTTATAACAAAGAGCTATATTCCTTGGGGATAGGAGCGCACTGATGAAATGCGCTATTCTTGTGAAGACCGGCCTCAATTGTAGAACTTTCGCTATATAACATCGTAGCTACATTAGTAAAGAATGTGCTCAGGGTTTCTGTGAAAGAAAAAGAGCGGCGCCATTGGAGAATTGGGCATCTCCAACGTACCTCTTATAGGGGGATGGGGCGTCGCCTTTAAATGGTCAAACACATTTCATCCTGGTTTTCAGGTTGGTATTACTAAAGAGCAAGAAGGAGCAACAATATCAATGGATGAGGTAAGGATCTTTAATGACAAACAGGGAAATATGCCTGTAAATCAGTCAAACGATAAAGTTGTCATGGATGTGCGCGATATTACCAAAAGCCTGCCGTTGGGACGTGAAAGGATCGATATTCTCAAGGGTATCAGTTTTCAGATAATGAGTGGGGAATTCGTCTCCATTGTCGGGCCATCTGGTTCGGGTAAAAGCACGCTGCTAGGCATCATCGCCGGTCTGGATAACCCCACTAGCGGCCAGGTATTGATCGATGGCGTCGATATCACGCGCATGAGCGAGGGAAAACTGGCCGTAGTGCGCAATAACAAGATTGGCATGGTCTTTCAGGCCTTCAATTTGATTCCAACCTTGACGGCGCAGGAAAATGTCGAGGTCCCGCTCTACGTAGGTAAACATAAAGGCGCCCCATCCACGCGCGCGAAAGAACTGCTGAACCTGGTGGGCCTTTCACATCGCCTTGAGCATCGTCCAAACCAGCTCTCTGGTGGTGAGCAGCAGCGTGTTGCTATTGCCAGGTCGCTGGCAACAGATCCCGCCTTCGTGATCGCCGACGAGCCGACAGGCAACCTGGATGCCAAGAATGGTGAGAACGTCCTCAATTTGATTGCGTACCTGCGCGAACAAACAGGGAAAACCTTTATTATCGCGACTCATGACCCGGTAGTTGCCTCACATGCCGACCGCTCTATCCGTCTCGTGGATGGATTAATTGCCGGTATCGATATTATTGGGGGGAAGATTGCCCGATGAAAGCCTCAATGTACTTCAATTACACCACGCGTTCGCTGCTGCGTGGGGGCCAGCGTACCATCCTGGCGGTATTCTGCGTTGCCGTGGGTGTCATGGCTATCGTGTCCTTGCAGTTAGTGGGGCAAATGATCAATGGCGCGTTTACCAGCAATATCCGCGAAGCGAACGGTGGGGATATCGCGGTTACTTCGCAAACCCCATTGAAACCTGGTGACCTGACCTTCTTCGATAACCTCAAGAACAAAGGCACTATTACAAGTTATACGCCTACCATCAGTGGGAGTGCTTCGACCAGCCTGGCGTCGGCAAGCACACAGTCTTTTACATTGGAAGCGGTTGATCCAGGTACCTTCCCGGTTGTGACGCCGCCGGAATTTAAGGCGCCCGCGGATGGCACCATCACGGGTCTGCTGAAAAATAACCAGGTCGTCGTAGATCAGAACCTGATAGATCAATATAACAAAAAGGTGGGCGACACTCTGACGGTGCACGCCAGTACCAGCGCCGGTTCTGGCGGCGTTACGCTGCATGTCAAGATTGTCGGTATTGTGAAGAATGTAGGTGTTTTCGCGCAGTCGAATGATTTCATGCTCATTTCGCATGCTGATTACCAGGCCGCTGGCCCC
>CATPCK010000540.1 GCA_955652655.1 uncultured Ktedonobacteraceae bacterium
CGAACGCACGGTGAACTTTCACCTGGCGAATATCTACCAGAAACTCAACGTCTCCGGTCGTACCGAAGCGCTGAGCAAAGCACTTGAGCAGGGGTTGATCACGGCGTGATCGGAAAGGTGGGCGACCACAAGGGTCCCCACCCCGCACAACCCTTCCCCCGCCCCTACAAATTACGCCTGGATGATACCGGCGTGCCAGACATCAATTGTGTGCTTCAGGTTAGCGATATATCCCGCCTCGTTATTGTTGTCACTGTTGGGTGCATACTTGGGAATGATCTGGTCAACGGTGATGCGGCCCCAGTAGGCAACATAGAGGTTACGAATGAGCTTAAACCAGGCCTCAAAGCTCTGTTCCCAGGTATTGAATATGGCGTAGCCACCATTTTCCTGCAGGCAGCGGTACTCGGGCACGCAGCGCATATTACTGAGTGAAAGCGTCACCCTTGCTACGCCAGTGGTGCCAAACGAACTTTCATGCATGAAAAAGGCCAGCGCATAGGCGGGGTCCAGGCCGTATTTTATACCATCATCGTAGAGTGCCTGCGCTTTCCCTGCCGCCGGAGAGTGATAGTAAGCGAGCACCCTGTTCATGAAATCTACCGACAGGGAGGGTTTACCCACAACCGAGTAGGGACCGGGGTTGGTAGGAATGGCTGTTTTAGGAGTCACCGGTCCATTACTGTTCTGCCAAATATTGACATTGCTGAGGGTACCTCCTACCTGAATGGGATAGACCTGTCCATTCGGTGAGATAACCAGTTGGGGCGGGCCAGAACGCTGAAACCAGCCCGCGGAGACTAATACAAGCGAGCCGATCACCACGACAGCCATGGTTATGAGAAAAGGGTTTAACCAGGGCCCGTGGCGTTTCAGGGAGCTTTCCCGAAATTCGTTTACCACGAATGTTGGACGTCTCACTGCGAGCGGTTTTGTTGTTTTCGGCTCATCCGTGTCTTGCACAACGGGGAGTTGACGTGTAGCATTAGCGCGTAGGGGAACCGGTGTTTGAACAGGCATTGGTGAAATACTCTTCTTTGTAGCGTAGTTACCACTAGCCATCAAGCATCTCCTTTAGAAAATTAGAACATCTGCTCTATTATAACACAGAGCTGATTCCCCCACAACAATGCATTGCAACATCTTGATACACAAAAATACATCTTCACGTGGAAGAATGATACCACTTAGGTGAGACTGCTGTCAACGCAATCCCCCAATGGCGCTATCTTTTCAAAGAGAGCGGAGCGCCAGAGGGGATACATCCCAGACAAACAGTTTTGCGCGTTATTTTAGACGTGTGCAAGAGAAACGTTTTAGGAAGAGGAACTTTTTTACAAAAAGAAACGTCTTGACATTGCGAAGGTTGTGGTGGTGGAGTCGGAAGAAAAACAACTGAGGAACACAAGGAGTTTCTAAATGCATAGACCACATACAGTTCGTTATAAAAACAGCAGCCGTGTCATACGGAGACAATCACTATCATTGATTGTACCGCTTGCCCTACTGCTTGCACTTGTATTCACACTGGCAGCTTGTGGAACAAATACGACAACAGGGGCAGGCTCGACTCCAACGAGCGCACCGACGAGCGTGCCAACCAGTGGGGCAACGACTGCTCCTGGAAAAACAACCAATGGGTGTCCTACCAGCGCGGTAGTGACTCCTCCGCAAAAAACTCCCAATGTCACGTTACACATGGCCAATAGCAACAGTACTGCCACAGCACACACGGGCGATCTGATAGAGGTACAACTGCCATTTGGTCACCAGTGGAGCGGTCCGACGACTTCACAGGGCACGCTTGAATTGCAATCGCCTTCTGGCTATGCATCACCAACGCTTAAAATGTGCGTCTGGCAGTTTATCGCCCAGGGTACAGGAGCTTCCCAACTCAGATTTACCGGCAGGCCAATTTGCGCGGCGGGTCAGTTATGTCCGCAGTACATTCTGAACGTGCCATTCACTATCGAGGTGAAATAATCCTGATTTGGAGGGAGGCCCTAAGGACTTTGTTGGCGAAAAACAGCTCTGGTGCAAATGAGGGTGCGGCCTGCAGAGGGCGAAAGGGATCGCCCCTACTCTGGACGAATGAGCCTGACTTCTACGAACACCATGTTGCGCCATTATTGTAAGTTCAAGATCATTACAAACAACCAGGCCGCTTCAATACAGCCTGGTTGTTTGTAATGATCTTAAAACAGTGACATTTGTTCTGGAGGCTCCTCTTTTTTGGCTTTGGCGGCAGTTACTGCCTCTTTGCTTGAGGATTCAGATGCTAGCCGTTCGGCCTCGACGAGGGCAAGGGGAATCTTTTTAAAATCTTCGCGGAGCGCGATTTTGTAGCTTTCCGTACGCAAGGCGGCGGCTGGATGAAACATAGGGATACAAATATAGCCATCTTTTTTGCGGGGACGACCATGAATGACGCTGATTTTCTCACCGCCAAAGAACTTTGCCATAGAAACGCGCCCCAGCGTCACGATAACCAGTGGTTTCAGAGCGGCGATCTGCCTCTCGAGATAATCGTTGCAGGCGTTGATCTCCACTGGCAATGGATCACGATTCTCCGGTGGACGGCACTTTACCACGTTAGTGATAAAAACGTCCGAGCGCTTCAAGCCAATGCTTTTGAGCAACTCTTCCAGGAATTGCCCGGAGGGACCGACAAACGGGCGTCCTTGTCTATCTTCATGGAATCCGGGGCCTTCACCTATAAAGAGTATTTTGGCATGTGGACTGCCTTCGCCAGGGACGGCCTTTGTGCGGCCTTTGCAGAGATCACATCTTGAACAGGTAGAGACCTCCGCGGCTATTTCCTTCAGCATTTCCTC
>CATPCK010000541.1 GCA_955652655.1 uncultured Ktedonobacteraceae bacterium
ACGATAGGTTGCCCACGCCAAAGTGGCTCGTGATATCCAATCTCGATGATCTCAAGGAGAAACTCATCGGCGTGATCATCGTCCTGCTGGCTGTCCCCTTCCTGGGTTTCGTGGTAACCTGGGATGGCAACGTTTATATCGTGGCGCTGGGGATTGCTGTAGGACTGGTGGTGTTTGCGCTTGGCTATCTCCTCAGCACAACATACAAGGCGCACCGGACAGAGAGCACAGATGAAACCGAGGGGAAGTGACGAATGCTGCCTGGGGACCGAACTGTATGCCAGGTCAATTAAGGTACGGCATACACAAACTAAGGAGAAAATAAAGATGGATATTATCTCTAACCTGAGCTGGATTTCGTGGATCATCTTCGGGGCGCTGGCTGGCTGGGTTGCCAGTATCATTACCGGTAGAAACTCGCGGCAAGGCTGTATTGGTAACATTATCGTCGGCATCATCGGGGCGTTTCTCGGTGGATGGGGCTACTCGTTGTTCACCGGCCACCCACTGGTCGTTGGCTGGAACTGGACCGCCTTTATCGTCGCGGTACTTGGCGCCGTGGTGCTGCTTGCCCTGCTCAACCTTGTGTTTGGGCGCCGGGCCTGAGCACTGGCCGCGTAGTTTATGGCGGCAAAGGCTGACCAGCATACAAAAACGCGGCGTTCATCAGTCGAGGAAATGATTGATACGCCTTGATTTGAGAGGCACTTGCATAAAGAGATTGCTCACGCGCTGCAAGACATGTGTAGGCATGTAGCATTTGTTTCATTTGTTTCATTTGTTTCACTTGTTTCATTTGTTTCATTTGTTTCACTTGTTTCATTTGTAGCATCGTGCCCACACATGTTCACTGCTATTGGAAAAACGGTGAGTACTATTCGGATTAGCTCCCCGGCGTCTCAGCGCTGGCTATTATAGTCTCAACCGAAACCATTGTGACCTCAGTTCTGCCCACAGCTGTCTCAGCGATGTAGCGCATATCCAACTCTTCCAGCACTTTCTTCTTACCGAGCAAGAGCTTCGCCATATCAAAGGCGCGGTTCAACTGTTCTTTTTCCAGTTCATAGCCCAGTTCACGCATCTGGGCGCCAAGTGCGGCACGACCTGAGAGTTTGCCCATATGCATGCGGCGATCAGCGGCAGTCAGGCCAATGGATTCAGGGGTCATGATCTCGTAGGTACGGGCATCCTTCAGCACGCCGTCCTGGTGGATACCACCGCCGTGGGCGAAGGCATTTGCGCCTACAACCGACTTCGTCCACTGGGGCTGCATACCTGAGAGCTTTGCCACGAGGCGGCTGACGGGGACAATCCCGGTTGTATCGACTCTTACATCCAGGCCAAGATCGGTTGTACGAGTGCGAATCGCCATGACCACGTCTTCGGTGGCAGCATTGCCCGCCCGTTCGCCAAGGCCATTGATACAGGTATCGACACGCTCCGCGCCATTGCGCAGTCCTTCCAGAGCGTTGGCAACCGCCTGCCCCAGGTCGTCATGGCAGTGAGCTGAGATGCGTGCCTGGGGGAACTCGCGCTTGACATCGGCCACCAGCTTGCCAAACTCCCAGGGTAAAGCAAAGCCAACTGTGTCACAGATGGCGATGAAGCGTACACCCTCTTCGAGCACCGCCTCGCACACTTCTAGAATGAAGTCGTGTTCTGTGCGCGTTGAGTCTTCCAGGGCAAAATCGACGTTCTCTGTGTAGCCACGTGCCTGGGCTACCGCTACGCGGGCCATCTCGCGCACCTCATCGCGCGTCTTGCCCAGTTTGACCTGACGATGCAGGGGCGAGGTGCTCACGAACGGATGAATAACGGGATACTCTGCATCCTTGACCGCTTCCCAGGCACGCTCAATGTCGGCGGCATGGGTGCGAGCAATGGAACAAATCTCAGCGTTACGCACTTTTGAGGCGATCAGGCGGATACATTCCATTTCGGCCGGCGAGGAGGCGGCAAAGCCACAGTCCAGGGTATCAAAGCCCATATCAGCCAGAGCCTGCGCGATCGCCAATTTCTCTTCTGGAAAATAGTTCACTCCGGGAGTCTGTTCACCATCACGGAGCGTGGTTTCAAAAAACTTGATGATGCGTGGTTCCGTCGCCATCGTAAATCACTCCTTTTGCAATGCATCCTGCATTGCGCGCACTTGCGCTATAAACGTATTGATAACAGGAGTTGGGGAGGCAAAAAGCTCACAGCATAAAGCGTGAGAGGAGGAGTACTACGTGCATCCTCAAACCAGGCTGCCGTCCGAAACTCCTTTGTTTCGACTTTCTTTCCAGGATATGCAATCTATTCACTACGAAAATTATACGCAACTCAAAGAGGGATGCGCAAGCGCTCTTTACTCAAGAATATTATCCGCTCCTTGACATTTCAAACAACGATAACGTATACTATGTATACCCCTACCAGGGGGGTATGGGTATTCCTGGTGAGTGAAAACAAGGGAAATGGCGATGGCTTCAGAAATTAAGCATATTTCTATAGAAGAAAATGAAAATATTCCCCAGGCTCAACCAACGGCAGAGAGTCAAACAGTTTTAGCGCTGGAAGGAATGACCTGCGCCTCCTGTGCCATGCGTATCGAAAAAGGGCTGAAGAAGGTACCAGGAGTGAAGGACGCAAACGTCAATCTTGCTACTGAGCAGGCTACAGTTACCTACGATACGGCCCAAACGGGGCTGGAACAGATGGTGCAGAAGGTGGAAGCTGTGGGGTATAAAGCAACACCACACATCGCGCCTCAACAGAAACCGGTACAAGAGACGGCCACAAGCACTGAGCCTGAAACGCTTGATACGCAGGTTTTCAATATCCCACAAGAAGATGAGCAGAGCAAGCGGAAACGGGCAGAGATCACGCGCAAGCGTAACCTGCTAATCCTGGGTATCGTACTCACATTACCTGTTGTAATCCTCAATATGTTCTTCATGAATACCTTCCCAGGCGAGAACTATCTCTTGCTTGCGCTCACGACGCCTGTCTGGGCAATCGTAGGTTGGGAGTTTCACCGCGTGGCCCTCAAAACGCTGCGTCATGGCAGCGCCAATATGGATACATTGATCTCCGTTGGCTCGACCGCAGCCTACATAATGAGTGTGATAGCGACGTTCTTTCCAGGTGTTTTTGGGGCTGTAACTTTTTATGATACCGCCGCGCTGATTGTCACCTTGATCTTCCTGGGGAAGTACCTGGAAGCGCGGGCAATGGGGCAGACCAACGAGGCGATCAAGAAATTGATCGGCTTGCAGGCTCGCACCGCCCACGTGATACGTGCAGGGAAGGAAATCGAGCTTCCCATCGAACACGTGCGCGTCGCTGATGAACTGGCCGTGCGTCCCGGG
>CATPCK010000542.1 GCA_955652655.1 uncultured Ktedonobacteraceae bacterium
CGACTTGCCTGGAGGTGAGGGATTGTGCACCAGAGACGAATGAATGTGCCCCGTCACTTCAGGCAGTAGGGGAGCATGTGCTGCAATGCAATTCCAAAAATTACACTTTCTTGAAGGTGCCAAATTATTACTATTGGTAATCGTAGAAGCCCTTTCCACTCTTCTTTCCTAACATCCCTGATATCACCATCCTACGCAGAAGCGGAGGTGGTGCATACAATGGATCCTTGTACTCTTCATAAATAGCCTCAGCCGCCCACATCGTAGTATCGAGCCCGACGTAATCCAGCAGCGTAAACGGCCCCATTGGATATCCACAACCAAGCTTCATAGCCGTATCGATATCGTCTCGCGAAGCCATGCCATTCTCAAGCATGCGGATAGCAGCCAGCAAATAGGGTATCAACAAGAAATTTACGATGAAGCCCGCTGTATCCTTCGCCAGCACTGGCGTCTTGCCAAGCGAAACAGCAAATTGCCTCACCGTTTCAATGGTCTCTTCCGAAGTTGAAATGGTCTTGACAATTTCAACCAGTTTCATCACAGGGGCAGGGTTGAAGAAATGCAGTCCACAGACCTTATCTGATCGTTTGGTGACCGCGCCCATCTGCGTGACATTAAGGGAAGAGGTGTTGCTCAAAAGAAGAGCCTCTGGCTTTAACACTCTGTCGAGCGCGGGAAAGAGGCGCAGCTTCTCTTCCATATTCTCAATTGCGGCTTCGATCACCAGGTCACAATCGGCAAAATCAGCCATCTCTAGCGTCCCATGTAAACGCGCGCGATATTCATCTACCTCTCCCTGGGTAATCTTTCCCTTGCTCGCCATTGTGTCCCACACCCCGTGGATACGCGCGATACCCTTGTCAAGAAACTGCTGATTGACTTCAAGCACTACAGTTTCATAGCCCGACTGCGCGCATGTCTGCGCAATGCCTCCACCCATCAAACCACATCCCACAACGCCAACCTTTCCTATAGCCATTGACTCTTACTCCTTATCTATGAAATGACGGATTTCCCGCACCGGGCCATCTTCAGTGCCAAAGATAATAGTATAGTGGTTCAGTTTGGGGAAATCGACAAAGCGACAGTTTTTTATCCCATGCTGGATAGCCGAAGCGGCTTCCTTAGGCAAAAGTTGGTCGTTATCAGTAAACAATCCCTGACCTGCTCGTATCAAGAGGGTTGGTACAGTAACGTCCTTCCACTGCTCAGCAAGTTTGAGCTCGTAAAGATTGTATTCGTTATCCTTGAGGATGCCTTCGCGGTAGGCTTTAGAGACGACTGATCCGTCACTCCTACGGTAAACGTCGTGTTCGTAATACAGATCGATATAAGGATTCCAGTAGGGTCCCAGAAATGGAGCCGCTTTAAGACGTCGCGTATATTCCTCGAACGAGGCAACCGGTGTACCCAACCGGTTGATGGCGGCAGTAAGCCAGGCAGGCTGTTCCTCAATTGTTTTCCATGGTACAGGTGCGCCGGCATCGATTAAGATAAGTTTACTCAATTTCTCTGGGTAATGTGCCGCGAAATAGAGTGCAATGAATGCACCTGAGGAATGTCCAGCTATTGCTGGACGATTCAGCTCTAATGCATCGATCAGTTTGGTTAGATCGGCAGCATGGATAGGAATACTATATCCACTCTCAAGTTTATCGCTATCTCCTCGGCCACGTTGATCATAGGCGAATACACGGTGATCACGTGCAAGGTCATCAGCATAAGCCTGAAAACCAAAGGCATTGGCGGTTATACCATGTGCAAAAATAATGGGAGAACCTTGCTCTCCCCACTGAAGATAGTGAAATGTGAGGTCGCCGGCGTGGATAAACTCATCTCGGACTGGTTTCGTCAACATATGCTGCTCCTTGATCGTGATATTGGTGCCATTTTTCTCTCGTTGCCGCGATGAGCGGAGCGCCTTCTTCATAGCGTTGTTGCTGTGAACGCCACTGGGCATGGTCGCTACGTAGGCTTACTCCATGCCAGAGAACATCTTTGATCACCTGCATATAGCGCTCCATTTCCGGGGCAAAGAGAAAGGCGTTCATAGCATCTTCCATATAGAAGTAGTGGCCGTAGGTAGCATACCACTCGCGAACATCTTTTTGTGATTGTACAGCGAGGGTATGCAGTGCCTTTGTCTGGTCATACCCTGTCGCCCCGAAGGGAAAGCAGTGAAGATGGGCATGATAAACTGTTTGCCGGAAGACTCCATGCTCCCAGAAAATAGCGGGAGCATAGTACCGGTCAAAGAAATCTTGAACTTCTCGCTTCAATGCAAGTAACTCATCATCCAGTTCAGCAGGCGCGGCCCCATAGCAGGTATAGTGGTGCTTGGGAATGATGAGGATGTGACCTTCAACGAGCGGAGCATGGTCGGCAACGATGAAAAACGCATCTGTCTCTTTAAGTTTATTCGTAGCAAAATTACTGCGCTGGCAAAATGCACAATTACTATTACTTGTTTCAGCATCCAAGGAGGCATAGCTCCCATTCTGCATCCAGGTAGCTCCTTACTGGTAAACGTCGCTTCATCAACGCTGTTTTGAGTATAGCGCAGGGTTAATCAGATTGGCAAGTCAGCATATACGAAGTTGCAGTAGCAGTAACTCTATACATTTCTCATCCAGCGTGCTTGAATCCTGCTTCTGCCATAGTCAAAGGTTGACCTTCGCCATGCATACCCACATCTACGACTTCACCGGTGACTAGCGTCGAATCTCCTGCTTCAACCGTATGGCGTATCTCACATGCAATCCATGCCAGGGCTTCGTGGAGAATAGGACATCCATTTGCCCCCAATTCAAACCCGATGCCGGCCAACTTATCAGGTTGTTGCAGCGCTGATTTCCCCAGCTTACCGGCCAGTTCGCGCCCACCTGAGCGCAATACATTGACGGTAAAGATGCGACTGCGCAGGATCATCGGCAAAGACTTCGACACATTCTCAATAGAGACTGTAATTAAAGGTGGGTCAAAGGACACCTGCGTCAACCAATTCGCCGTAAATATGTTGAC
>CATPCK010000543.1 GCA_955652655.1 uncultured Ktedonobacteraceae bacterium
GCCATCTCGACAAGTTGTCCTGCTAGCGGAACGGCACGCGCCGCGTATATGCCTTCCATGACATTGGGAAGTCACTCAACGATTGTCTATATTGTCAACGAAGGGACCTATGCTCATCCCACTTTTGGCACGCTGAAACGCTATGATGTTGTGACCGGTGTCAAAGTCGAAGTCGTGAAGATGCCAAACACGTACATCGCTTCGGCCCAGGTCTCTGCCAATGGGCAGTGGCTGCTTTTCGTAGCTCAATCCGCGGGGCAGGTCAAGCTACAATTGATCCGCATGGATGGCCACTACCTGCAGACGCTCTACTGTGGTGCCGGCAATCCACAGGGGAGCATCTTCGATGAACAGTGGTCGACGAATCAGCACCTGGTCGTCTTCCTACAGGTTCTCCAATCCGGCACAGCCATCTACCTGCTGAACGTGACCAATGGCGTGCTCCAGGTAGAACTGCCAGTCATAGCAGGTGGTCTCACTTTCGCGCCGCGCACCTGGCTTGACAATACGCGCGTCTACGTCACGTTCCATGGGACAGATAGTCCTCCCGTTAGCCTGTACATTCTGGATACCAGCAAAGGTGCCAACCAGAACTATCATAACCTGCAAAAAGTTTTCGATGGCTCTTCCACGCCCTTCTGCTGGGACTTCGATAGCAGTTATGATGCCACCAAATTGTTTACCACTCAGTGTACGGTCGATCCCAATCCGAATGGCCCTGGAGCTGGTAACTACCATGGTCCCAGCGTTATCAATGTGCGCCCGGCAACAGGTGGCTCACCTACCTCCGTCTATACTCGGAATGACCTGGCGTTCACTTCGGTGCGTGCCGTCAGCAGCAGCACCCTGCTCTTCACCGTCGGCAACACCTCGGGAGTTACCAGCCAGAATGGGCTCTGGCGCGCCGGCACGAATGGCTTCAATCCGGTACGTTTGACCGGCACCGGCAATCAGCTGAACCAGTTCAGCCAGTTTCCCTGGTCTAACGTCTCCCGCAATGGCAACCAGTACGTCCTTGGCATTGTGAGTGGTAGCCAATCTAACCCCACTTACACCCTGGAGTACGGCTCCATGAATGGCGGAGCGCCCTTTGTCTTCGCCGCTATTACTAATGTACAATTACTCGTTGTGGGCTGGACGACGATGTAGCGACAAGGGCGATCCCTTGTGGTCGCCCTTGTCCCATTCCTCTAAATAGGGTATCATGCTAGCTACATTACAGCACACCGGTGCGTGATAATAAAAAAACATCGTTCAGGGGGCCTACTTGTATGCAAAATGAAGACATAAATATGCAGGATCAGTTGCCATTGGTGGTCGGGGTAGACCTGGGCGGAACGCAGATACGGACAGCCGTCTTACGTGGGCCAACCCTGCTTTCGCGGGTAGGCTTGCTCACTGGAGAAAATCCATTGCCTGACCGTCTCCTTCCGCGAATCTATATCGCCATACAGGAGGCGCTCGACAAGGCAGGCGCCACGCTCGAACAGGTTGCAGGCATTGGCATTGCCGCTCCTGGCCCCCTGGACTACAGGACCGGCGTCATTTTCACTCCGCCCAATCTAGCGGGTTGGGATCGCGTTCCCCTACGCGATCTCTTCACCGAGCAATTTCATATCCCTGTCTTCGTTGAAAACGACGCGCATACCGCCGGATTAGGCGAATACATGTTCGGAGCAGGGCGCGGCGCCAACAACATGGTCTATTTAACTATAAGCACAGGCATTGGCGGGGGCGTGATTATCGATGGCAAAATACTGGAAGGGGTCAATGGTTCGGCGGGAGAGTTGGGACACATGACTATTGATTGGCACGGCGAGCGCTGCAATTGTGGCAATATTGGCTGCCTGGAGAGTATTGCATCCGGCACCAATATCGCGCGCAAAGCCAACGAGGCCATCCAGGCTGGTGAGGGCATAGAGCTGCTGACCTTCGCGCGTACCATGCTTGAGCACAGCAGCACAGTCCCCGATCGCTCTGCCCTGCCAACCCAGGGCGATGATGCAAGCACTGTCGAACTTCACTCCTCCATCTTCACAAGACGCGACGAGTTGAAGGCAGGAAGTCAAACAGGCGGCGAGCAACAGGAGGAACCTCTGCACGTCAACGCTCGTACCGTGGCACTCGCCGCCGAGGCTGGCGTACCGCTGGCGAGAGCCATCATCCAGAACGCGGCGGAGGCCATTGGTGTCGGTCTCGTCAATATCATCCATTGCTTTAACCCCGAGATCATCATCCTCGGTGGCGGTGTGACCCAGATGGGACCAATGTTGATGGAACCAGCGCTGCGCGTCATCCAGGAACGCGCAATGAAGCTTCCCCGCGAATCCGTACGTGTTGTCCAGGCTCAGCTCGGCGCCAGCGTCGGCCTGATCGGCGCGGGTTCCTTAATTTATTACCACAAGAACATAAAAGTGTAGGAACAGACAATACAATGGCGGCAAACAAAGAGCGGCTCGACGTCGCGCTGGTACGGCGCGGCCTGGCGCCCAGTCGCGAACGAGCTCGCGCCCTCATCATGGCTGGCCAGGTCTTCGTCGATGATCGCATAGTGGATAAACCCGGCACGCTGATCCCTCTTGACGCCCAATGTCGCCTGGCCGAAACTCCCGAAGAATTGAAATACGTTAGCCGCGGCGGCCTGAAGCTCGAAAAAGCTCTGGATACCTTTCAGCTCAACCCCAGGGGTCTCGTCGCTCTCGATGTAGGCGCTTCCACGGGCGGCTTCACGCATTGCCTGCTGGAACGCGGCGCGCAGCGTGTCTATGCTGTCGATGTAGGACGCGGGCAGCTGGCATGGACGTTGCGCAACGACCCACGCGTCGTGGTAATGGAGCACACCAACATCCGCCATCTAACGTCCTTGCCCGAACCCATCCAGTGCGTCGTCATCGATGTCTCGTTCATCTCCCTGCGCCTGGTGTTGCCCGCCATTGTGCCGCTGATCACTCCAACAGCGTGGATTGTGGCGCTGGTCAAACCGCAATTTGAAGCCGGGAAGGCCGAGGTGGATCGCGGCGCAGGCGTCATCAGCGATCCCGCCGTGCATACACGCGTGCTTGACGAGCTGCAAGCCTGGATGCGCAAGTTTACCCCGTTTCACGTGAAAGGACTCACCGGCTCACCGATCTATGGGCGCGATGGCAATCGCGAGTTCCTCATCTACCTGGGGTTGGAATAAAAAAAGCTACGCATGACTGGCTTTATCTGCTATACTTGAGACTACAGAAACACTAGTCAAGCGCTCAATGTAGTATTTTTTTCAGGACTACAGAAAAGAGGTGTGCCCATGGCTGCTTTATCTACTATACCTTCTATCACCATACCAGAACAATTCAACGCTGCAACCGCCTTCCTGGATCGCCACCTGTTCGAGGGAAGAGGCGCTAAAACCGCCATCTTTTACGAGGGAACGGCCTACACGTACGCCGAGATCGCCGAACTCAGTAACCGCGTCGGCAATGGCCTCCTCGAACTGGGTATTCAAATGGAACAGCGCGTTGCGCTCCTGCTGCTTGACTCCCCACAATTCGCCGCGGCCTTCTTTGGCGCCATCAAAATAGGAGCTGTTGCTGTCCCCATCAATACTATGCTGCGCCCCAACGACTACGTCTA
>CATPCK010000544.1 GCA_955652655.1 uncultured Ktedonobacteraceae bacterium
CCCTTTCTGGACCTGGGCAAAGCTTTCACCGCGTTCTTTGTGGGATTAAAAAGCGGGAAAAGGAAAGGTCGTCCCAAGTTCAAAAGCAGGAAGAGAAGCAAGGCCAGTTTCTATCTCGCCAATGATCAATGCGAGCTTGGGGATCATCGCATCTGGATCCCCAAACTCGGATGGGTCAATATGGCGGAGAACCTGCGCTTCAAAGGCAAGGTGACAGGCGCACGGATCACGAAAACCGCTGATTGGTGGTTTGTTTCCCTGACGGTTGAGATGCCAGATGAAATGCCTGAGAAGAGACCTGCCGCCATTGGCGTCGCTGTTGGCTTGAACAGACTGGCAACCTTGAGTACGGGAGAGGGATACGAAAACCAAGCATTCCTGCGAACTGCACTCAACAAGCTGCGCCAGGCCAACAAACGGTTGCATCGACGGGTCAAAGGCTCAAAAAATCGTGAAAAAGCGCGTCGTCAGGTAGCACGACTGCATTACCGCATTACGTGTCTACGCGATGATGTGCTCCACAAGCTGACTACACGCCTCGCTGAGTGCTATGGTATGGTGGGGATTGAAGACCTCAACCTCAAGGGATTGCTGAAGAATCGCAAGCTTGCTCGCTCGTTCTCTGACGCCGCATTAGGTAAGCTCTTGGACCTGCTCGCGAGCAAAGTTGAGCAGCGTGGTGGGCAGATCATCAAGGTAGGGCGCTTCTTTCCATCGAGTAAGACCTGCCACTCGTGCGGCTGGAAATGGGAAGCGATAGAGCTTTCGGATCGCGTGTTCCTGTGCCAGAACAAGAGCTGTGCCTATTTTCAGTTTGCTCAGGATCGTGACCACAACGCTGCTCTGTGCATCCTTTTTGAAGCCCTGCGCTTGATCGGGCTGTTTGATCAAGCCGTCGACGGCATTGGCTCAGACGACGACGTAAACTTGGCTGCGGACGCGGGGTAAGACCAAAAATGCCCCTGGTATTGAGGCACCTACGGATGAAACAGCAACAACGAAAGCTGTGGTGAATCTATGCTTGCATATGTTTTACTACATTAATCGGAGCAGCTTGACGATGGCAGACCTATCAAGGTCGTTAGAGAACGACAAGGCACACCTTGTTGGAGAACCAGAAGTACTTCATGGTATAGATATCAAAAAGGCAGGCCCCTGGATACTGCTGGCAACGATCCTCGGCTCAAGTATGGCCTTTATCGACAGCAGCGTTGTCAATGTCGCGCTGCCCAGGTTACAGGCCGACCTGAATGCAACAGCCACTCAGGTTCAATGGGTTGTAGAAGCCTACGCGCTCTTTCTCTCAGCCCTTATCCTCGTAGGCGGATCACTGGGCGATTCGTTTGGTCGCAAACGGATCTTTGCTATCGGTATCGCTCTTTTTGCCGTGGCATCCATAGGCTGCGGCATCTCGCAAAACATCTCACAGTTGATCGCGACCCGCGCTCTACAAGGGGTCGGGGGCGCCTTGTTGACCCCTGGCAGCCTCTCTATCATCCGCGCAACCTTCCCCGCTGAACAGCGTGGACGAGCTATCGGCATGTGGTCCGGTTTCTCAGCCATCACCACCGTTCTGGGACCGCTGCTGGGTGGTTGGCTGGTGCAGTACGCCACGTGGCGCTGGATCTTCTTTATCAATATTCCCCTGGCGGTGATAGTGCTAATCGTCCTGTTCCGGCACGTTCCCGAGAGCCGCAATGCCGGAGGTAGGACTCACTTAGACTGGTTAGGGGCGCTGCTGGCCACTATCTGCCTGGGGGCGCTTGTCTACGGCCTGATCGAATCGAATAACCTGGGCCTGTCGAACCCGCTGGTGCTAGGCATGATTGCTCTTGGCGTCGCAGCCCTTGTCGGGTTTATCATAGCAGAGCTTCGCAATGCCGGGCCTATGATGCCGCTGACGCTCTTCCGTTCGCACACATTTACAGGCGCGAACCTGTTGACGCTGATGCTCTACGCAGCCATGGGGGGCACCCTGTTCTTTCTGCCCTTTAACCTTATTCTCGTCCAGGGCTATCCACCCACTGCAGCCGGGGCGGCATTTGTACCTTTCACCCTCTTGCTGTTTGGCCTCTCCCGCTGGTCGGGAGGATTGGTGAGTCGCTATGGCGCAAAACTGCCGCTTGTCATTGGTCCCTTGCTCGCGGCCATAGGTTTTTTCCTCTTCACGCTGCCCGGCATCGGCGGCAGTTACTGGACAACCTTTTTCCCGGCTGTGGTATTCT
Organism: uncultured Ktedonobacteraceae bacterium; assembly: GCA_955652655.1. Taxonomy (GTDB): domain Bacteria; phylum Chloroflexota; class Ktedonobacteria; order Ktedonobacterales; family Ktedonobacteraceae; genus UBA11361. Next base: position 2,226 of record CATPCK010000544.1, read on the forward strand.
TAGGTCTTGGGATGGCTACAACCATTGCCCCATTGACAACCGCTGTACTGGGAGCAGTGGAGGATCGTTACGCGGGTATTGCCTCGGGCATCAATAACGCGGTAGCGCGGGTGGCGGGTCTGCTGGCTATCGCAGTGCTCAGTATCTTCGTCCTGCACACCTTTAATAGCAGCCTCGACAGCCGCATGGATGCAATGCATGTTTCACCCGCGATACGACACTTGCTGGATGACCAGCGCATCAAGCTCGCGGCCGCGCAGGTTCCGGCAACGGTACAAGGCACGCTCCATGCCGCATTACACCATGCTATCGCCGCGGCGTTTGTGGACAGTTTCCGCCTGGCTATGTGGATTGGAGTTGGCCTCGCACTCACAAGCGCATTATGCGCATTCTTATTGGTTGAGGGGAAATCCTCTTCAAAGAGCGATGAATCCTCCTAAACCTTCTTGATATCAAGAGAAGCCAGGTACTGGCATTCAACGTACGCCTGGTAGCCCCCGGCTGAACCAGGAGCGGCGGTAGGTCCTCCGTTGGGTGGAATAGTGCGGCCCGTATATGCATCTCCTGCCAGTTGCTTCAGTTGCAGCGCCACAGTCAAGTCGGCGGGATCTCCAAGGTTGGAGGCTTTGAGGATTTGCGCATCATAGCCGCGCATTTGTTGTACCCAGCTCTTCAAGTCAGCCAGCGCGTTGCTCACATTCTGCGCATGTTGGCGTAATGCGTCATTATCTCCCGCTGTCTGACTTATCTTATTTATCTGTGCAGACAGAGCGTCAATGTAGCCTTGCTGCGTTGGTGAGGAGAGGAGACCAACCGGCAGAGAGAGCATATCAGGGTATGATGCCGGTAAATCTCCACTGCTCCTCGCAAACTGGGAGCCATCGATCAGCTCGATGATACGGATGGCCTGGCGTTGAACCAGCGCGTAGCCCTGCTTCGACTGGATACTGTCCACCACGCTTACAGCCTTATCATTGATCCCTTTGATGGAGTCGAAGAGTCCGCTAATGAGACTCGCATGGGTTGGGTAGCCAGGCAGAGCGTACAATACATGCTGGATATATGGGAAGGAAGCGGTAGATAGTCCGGCCTGATAGACTTTGGCGCTAAGCGTTGGTGCGGTAGGTGCGGAGGTTCCATCGTTTTCTTCAGTCACGAAGACTCCACGGATAAACGCCAGCAGATTGCTATGATTAGCTTCCCCTGCATAGAGCAACGTCGCGGTGCCATTCTGCAGCGTGAGATTCCCCAATGGTATTGCCTGCCCCGAGACGTTCTGGAGCCAGGCAACATAGTGCTTCCCTTGCGGTGGATCAGAGATGTTTTGCACTTCGATGCGCAACATATCGTTCTTCCCAAGCGCATCATCCTGGAAGAAGACGTGTCCAACTACGCCGTTCGTTGAAGGAGTTGAAGCAGAACGGAATAAAAGGCTGACCCCAAGCGAAACGACGACGACCAGCAGGAGAAGCAAACCGATGATTGCCAGCGCCACTGGCGAGAGGAAATTTTTAGAGCGCAACTTCAAATCGTCCGCTGCTATCGCTGAAGATACCACAGAGGTCGCAGGGACCTTCATCGAAGGCGTAGGTAACCTGCCGCTGGTCTGCGTCTGCGGCTGAGGTGAGGTAATGCGCTGAGCGGCGGTGGCTCCAGTGATTGTGACAGGAGTTTTCGGATTTACCTGCGGGGGAAAGAACGTGGGACGATTGTTCGCTTCCGCCGTTTGTTTGCCCTGGCTCCCTTGCCCCGGCAGCGCGTCATGTTTAGAGGAGATATCTGGGAGAGGTTGTGATACTCCCAGGATCGATGTCATGCCATTGATGGGCTGCTGCGCCTGGGCAGTGGGAACGCGCAAAGGTCCACTGTTCGTATAGAAAAGCGGTTCCTCGGATTTATTCAATGTCATTTGCGGTAACCGCTCTATTGAGCAAGCTTCCGCGATAGCTCTTGCCATCAGTGATGCCGTGGCAAAGCGTGTCTTAGGATCTTTTGCCATGGCGCGCAGGATCACTTCTGAAAGTGAAAGCGGAATATGGGGATTAATGAGCATGGGAGAGGTGGGCAGCGTATTGAGGTGATGCATCATGATAGCCATGTTGCTCTCACCATGAAAGGGCAGTACTCCGGTACATATTTCGTAGAGGATCACCCCTAGCGAATAAATATCGCTGCGCGGATTCGCTTCCTCCCCCTTCACCTGTTCCGGAGAAATATAGAGGGTTAAAGCATTATTGTTGTTTCCGGGGAGATGCGCAATGCCGAAATCGGTGAGCATTGGTTCGCCAGCGGGTAAATGCGCAGTGTTTTTTATGTCGAGCAAGATATTCGATGGTTTGATGTTGTTATGAACGATTCCTTGTTCGTGCGCATAATCAATGGCGGCGCCTACGCGTGTAAAGAGATGCACAATCTCGGAGACGGGCGGGAACAGTCCCGCGCGCGAGGTACGCTGGATGCTCTTCGCGATCGTTGTTTGCCCCTCGATGTAGTCCATGACTATATAGGGGGTGGTCTCGTTGCTGGACTCTGATGGGCGGGAAATATTGGCTTCGCGTACTTGCACAATATTAGAATGGTGTAGCGCCGATATGCCTTGCCATTCTTTCATGAAGAGGGTAATGAAATTGGGGTCATTCTGAAGCAGGTCGGGATGGAGCAATTTCACGGCAACATCCTGCCGGGTTTGTACATCAACACCTTTCCAGACCTCGCCTGTGATCCCGTGACCAAGCAGTTTCTGCAACTCGTATTTTCCAAGGCGTCGTGGGGTTGCGTTCATGGTTCTTTTCCTTAACCGCAACAAAATTAATTAAATATCACTACGGTCCCATCACTACCATACAACTTTTTAGACATACGTTCAAGGGCCTGAAACTTTTTTCCCATGCTTTCGCCATCAATGCTGGCTTTGCGACAAAAAGCATGATTTGTCGTGTAGCCAGAAACGGCTTATCCCACAAGAAATAGGTGAAGGAGAGCCCTGTAAAAAACAGGGTATTAAGATGCTTCCTTTTCAGCTATAATAGAGGCTACTCGTAACAAGTAAAGGGGAAACATGTGCGTTTCAGTCTGCAGGACATCAAAAAACAGGTACATAGACGTGGGGGAGATCTCTATGTCGGGTTGCACTTCCTCCGGCCAGGCGAGCTGCGGCCTGAGATAGAACGCTTGATTGCTTATCATGAGCAATTGATGGGGCAACCACGGCGGCAGTTCTTCCAGGACGAGGCCCGCGCATGTATAGGCGATTATCGCATGGCCCATTGTCTCATTGCTACATTGAGCGCCTGGTATCAATGGCAGCAGCGTTCCTGGCCAGAGGTGTTCCAACGCATCGGCAGCGAATCCCAGAAGCTGCTTGAAAATGCAGGTATTACTTCTCCCATCCACCTGCGGCTCGCGCTTTATGATTATGTAAATCAACACCAGCAGGGCTTCCTGGATGCGCGGGGACGCACTGACACCTTGCAGAAATTCGTGGCCCCATACCAGCTCAGCGTTTCAGACCTGGATTACCTGCTAGCGCTGGACAGCGACGACGAAGAGGTGCTGACGCGCGATACGCCGCGCCCCCCGTCCGCACAGGATGTGGCGACTTTGTATAACCAGTGGGCTTTTGAATCGGCGCTCTTCAATGCCTCGAGCGTGCGCTTTATCATCGACTGCAACGCTTTTGAACATGCACAGAGTGGAACTGATCTCCCCACCGGCATGGCCGGGCAGATCGGTACTGGTATCGGTACGGTCGTTAAGCGCCTCTGTTACCTGGCTCGCCGGCTCGGCGTCTACTACGATCTCACCTTTGACTCCCCCAGCGCCAACACGGCGCCATTATTGCACCTTACGCTCTATGGCCCCCAGGAGATGACCGGTGCGCCGCAGCAGTACGGCATGCGTTTAGCCAGGCTCTGTCGCTTGCTTTTAGGCTATGGCTCCTCCCCACGCCAGGATGCCACCATTTCACACGAGCGGAACAAGCAGAAACGTCGCGGCGCGCTTACGAAGGCTATCGTTGAGGCTGAGGCGACCGTACATTTTTTGCAACGATCGTACTGCTTCGCCATGGATCAAACACTGCTCTCGCTGCTGCCACCAATAGAGGCAACGCCCGGCAGTAACGTGGAAGAACCGCTCGCGCATGCTCAACGGGGATCAACAGATGCACCATCCATCTTTGATAGCAGCATCGAACAATCCTTCACTGAGGCATTCATTGCCTTGCAAAACAGCAACGCCGTAGAGGGTTGGCAACTCATTCGCGAGCCTGAGCCTCTCATGCTCGAACACGGTATTTTCATCCCGGACTTCGCGCTTACGCGGCAGCAGAAGCGCGTTTACGTTGAAATACTCGGTTTCTGGACACCGTCCTACAGGGAGCGCAAGATGCAGAAGCTGCAACAATTGCGCAATCGCGGAGACATTGTGCTGGCTATTCCAGAAGAAGCGAGGGAGGCTTTCGCAAGTATCGCACACATGTTCCCCATTGCCTGGTATACCAGCCAATTGTCGGCTACCGAACTCATCAAGCTGTTGCGCAAACACTACGACGACTTTGCGGAACGCCTGGCATCGATCGATAGCGCCACAGTGAGACAGCGCGTACAGGCAGAGGGTTTCTTGCCGGAACGTCTCTGCTATGAACTCCTGCACGTGTATCGCCGTTCAGAACTGCCTCAGGCAGCGGAACGTGTGAGCGGGCAGGGCGTGACTTTCTCCCCAGGGATAGGACTCTACCAGGTCGATTGGATGGAACAACTGCGAACCTCGTTCGTATTATTGATAGGGATTCTTGCTGTGCCTTCTCTGGCGGACGTCCTGCGCGAGGCCAGAACGCGCTGGCCATCTCTAGTCGACTGCGAAGACTCGACCATTGAAGCGATGCTGGGCCTCTGGCCGGAGGTGCGCGTGCGCCGCTCCTCCATTTTTGAAGCGACCGTGGAGATCGTCAAAGATGGAGAGGGACAACTCTATGCGGTCACCAGCGAGGAAACCCCGGATAGCGTGCCCGCAAAGAAATCGGGGCGCGAAAAGCGTACAATACCAAAGAAACGGGTTGTGAAAGAGGCCGCCCAGGGCGATTTATGGAACTAAAAATGTATACATTTGCATGTTAAACAAGTTTGATGGACTGATTACTCTATGGATATAAAAGAACTGATAGGTGTCACGCTTGGCACATGTACCCTTGAGCGCGTCATTGGACACGGTGGCATGGGTGCGGTATATCTGGCGCAGCAATCTCGTCCTGTGCGCACCGTGGCGGTAAAGGTGCTCATCCCTGGCAACAATACCGAAGTCGAACAGAAGGACGTCTTCCTGGCGCGGTTCCGCCGCGAGGCTGACACCATCGCAAAGCTCGAACACAAAAACATCTTACCTATTTATGAGTATGACGAGGCGGTGGTAGAGCAGGAGCGGGTCGCATACCTGGTGATGCCGTTTATCCGCGGCGGAACGTTGCGCGAGCGCATTGACGACATGAACCGTTCCGGCTCGCGCTTCGATCTCAAACTCGTTGTCAGCTACATCAGCCAGGTAGCCGATGCCCTCGACTACGCCCACAGCCTTGGTGTGGTGCATCGCGACATCAAACCGGGGAATCTGCTCTTCCACCTGGATGGCAGGCTGCTGCTCGGCGACTTTGGCATTGTGCGTTTGAAAGCCATGCCCGGACTGACCAGCGTAGGTATCTTCCTGGGAACGGCTGAATACGCCTCACCCGAACAGATTAGCACCAATGAAATAGATTTTCGCTCAGATATTTACTCGCTTGGTATCATCCTATTTGAATTACTCACGGGAAGTGTACCCTATACAGGCCCTAATGCTTTCGCAGTGATGGCCAGGAAGATGCATGATCAACTGCCTTCCATCAGAGACTTTCGTCCTGATCTCTCGCCCGCCATTGAAGCAGTCGTGGTGAAAGCGCTGGCAAAGAATCCTGCGGACCGTTACCAGAGCGCTTCGGAGGTGGCGGCTGAGTTGCGAACCGCCGTAGAAGCTGGGCACTTACTGCGTCTCACTGGCGATGGCAACAATATTGACCTGACCGTAGCCGAGCGGCCCTGGGGCGCAGTCTCACCATTGGTTGCTACCGTACCTGCTCCCGGCATTCCGCCGTCACAACCAGCCGGGTCGGTTCCACCCGGAGGCATAGCCGGTCCCTTGCAACAGCAGCAGGGTCAATGGCAGTGGCCTTCGCAGGTACAAGCACGGGCGCAAAGTCCGGTTGGCGTGCTTCAAGCATATCCAGCAGGCTACGCCGCCCCCTCTTACCCGTATAGACCACAGGATCAAATACATCTCAACGGAGCGGCCGTCAGCGCGGATGCGAAACAGTATCGCGTGGGGAAGCGCTTATTCTACGGCATCACGGCATTGATTGCGTTGCTCTCACAATTTCTTATCTTCATCTTTCTGCTATCAAAAGATAATACTGTGTTAGTCGTCTTGTTGGGAATGCTGCTAGGCTGCGGCCTCAATTTCTTGATCCTGGCGGCAATGGGCTTCACCGCTGTGGTGCGCAACCGTCCTGTGCGCAAATTCGTCACGCGCGCTGCCATCATTGCTATCTTCGCACCTGTGCTTAGTGGCGCCTTCATCACCTATGGGGTGGTATCTCCTGGCTCACCTCATCTTATCGCTTATCTTGTCTTGCTGGTGAGCAACCTCTATCTCATGCGCCAACTCGGTCGTGTTGACGCTGCTAAAGAACAGGTGGAGGTGGCACCGGTGCTCTGGCGCCCGGCCCTGGCAGGAGCCCTGACAGGGTTATTGCCACTGACAATCATGATGATTTTCGCCTTGCCGGCTTTTTTCGTGTACCCACCCAACAGTCTCCCCTGGCTGGATGTGCTGGGTGTGTTGTTCATTATCTTCCTTGGCATTCCTACGCCAGGTGCCATGATGGCAGTCTGGCTCTCCGCGAAAATGAGTTTCGCCACGCTATCGCGCAGCAGTGCTATCGCGGGTATGCTCATGTTCGCAGGAGCATTTCTGCTGGTGGTCTTATGGAACGTGATCTTTTCATCACACTCAGCCATTTTCAGCCATTTGAACCAGTCATGGATAGCCCTGCTCATCATCGCGAGTGTCTTTAGCCTGGTTGGCGCCCTGCGTGGTATGCTAGACGCGTGGATATGCCGCCGCTTCCTCAAGAAGAAATAGAAGAGGTAGAATAGTTGGCCCGTTGCTTGAATACACGCCCTGGTGGAGGGCATGAGAACCTTGCCAATGCCATCGTCTGCCCTCGCTGTGACTTTTTAGTGCAGGGTGCGCATATCGGTGGCTACGAGGTCCTTTCCTTCATTGGCGCGGGCAGCTATGGTCATGTCTACAAGGTACGTGAGCCGGCGCCTCTCGGCCGCATTATGGCCCTTAAAGTGCTGCGCTTTGATCAGTTCAACGAGAAGGCGCTGGGAAGCTTCTTTGACGAGGCGCGGCGCATTGCAGACCTGCAACATCCAAATATCCTGCCAGTCTATAACTTTGGCAAGCTGGAGGATGAACGCCCCTACCTGGTGATGGAGTACGCGCCCCAGACTATCAATGATCTCTTCCGCCGTGATGATGGCAGTAGACGCGTCGCATACGCGGAGGAGTTGGTACCCTACATGCGACAGGCCGCGGAGGCGCTGAGCTTTGTGCATCAAAATGGGCTGATTCACCAGGATGTCAAGCCGGGGAATCTGCTCATCGGGCGCAATGGACAACTCCTACTTTCGGATTTTGGCACAACGTTTTACCTGGGCATGCAGACACATGCCTCCCTCGGCGAGGCGACAGGGACAGCAGCCTATATGCCTCCCGAACAATGGCAGGGCAATCCGCGCCGCGATTCCGACCAGTATGCGCTCGCAGTAAGCTGTTATGAACTGCTCAGCGGCCGTACCCCCTTTGTGTATAGACGCGTCGAAGAGATGTGGAACGCGCACTTCAATGAGCTACCTCCTTCTCCACAACAGTGGAATCGACGCATTCCGGTAGAGGTTGCGGCAGTGATACTGCGGGCGCTGGCGAAGGATTATCGCCAGCGCTACCCCAACATCCTGGAATTCGCACAAAAATATGCCAGCGCAGTACAGACGGCTCAGCAGCGCTATATATGCCAGGTCTGCAAACACCGGAATCGTACCGGCGCGCAGCGCTGTAGCGCCTGTGGCGCCGAGCATGATAATCGACACTGCCCCCACTGTGATGAGCCTCTCCGCTTCGGACAACGCTGTTGCACCGTCTGTGGCAGATTGACTATACCACCCGGCATTATGCTCAATAGCCCGTTATCCGGGGTCAGTGCGCGACAGGGACGCTATGTCATTAAGCGTGTCTTGAAGCACAACGAAGAGACCAGGCTGATGGTCGCTGTAGCTTACGACACCCAGGCCAACGATACTCAGGTAGTACTGAAACGCTGGGAGTGCACCGACCTGCCGCTGTCTCGCCGCGCGAAAGAACTGGTCTATTACGAGAAGGCCACTGAACCCCTGACGCGCCTGCGCCACCCACTGCTGCCGCGCGTGCTTGACCGTTTCGTCGAGGGCAAACACTATTATATCGTGCTGACCTATGCTGATGGCGAAAGCCTGGAAGAACGGATGCAGAAATTGCTCAGGCCGCTGGCAGAGCGCGAAGTAATTGGCTATATGAATTCGCTGCTGAATGTCTTGATGGCTCTGGAGCAACAACGTCCTCCTGTGCGCCACTATGACATCACTCCCAGCAACATCATTATCGAAAGAACACGCGGACGACCCATCCTGACGGGCTTCCAGGTTTCTCCGCCACCCTGGTCGGCTGAAACAATGCATAATGGGAGCCAGCATCGCACGACACGGAAACTGGCGATCTCTCCCTACCTACCCGTGCAGGATAAGCCTTATGACCAGCGCACCTGCATCTACTCGCTGGCCGCGTGTATGCACTATGCGCTGACAAACTATGCACCGCCGCACTATCCCACTTTCCCGCCCGTGCGCATGCTGAACCCAAACATTTCTGTTGCGCTCGAGACCATACTGAGCCGCGCCTTGATGGAAGACAACCGGGAACGATATCAGAGCTACGGAGAGATCCAGAGGGATCTCAAAAGTTTGCTGTGAAGGCTGAAGATGCACTATCCCCGCTGTTCAATTGGAACGTATTCAGTCACCTTCGGGCCGACATATTCGGCGCGAGGGCGAATCAGGCGGTTGTTGGCGTACTGCTCAAGGACGTGGGCCGTATAGCCAGCAATACGACTACAAGCAAAAATAGGCGTATCCAGGTCAATGGGAAAGCCCAACATGTGGTAAACGGAGGCGGAATAGAAATCGACATTGCAATAAAGGCCCTTTTGTTCTTTGATGTAGTCCTCGATAATCCGCGACATCTCGTACCAGCGGCTATCACCGGTGCGTTTCCCCAGTTCTTCGGACATAGCCCGTAAATGGGTGGCGCGCGGGTCTTCCGTTTTGTATACGCGATGCCCAAAGCCCATGATGCGCTCTTTGTGCTCGACGGCATTGCGAATAAAGGGTTCGGTATTACTCACCTCACCAATGCGCAGGAGCATGCGCATCACCTGTTCGTTGGCTCCACCGTGCAGCGGGCCAGAAAGGGCGCCAATGGCCGAGGTGATAGAGGCATACATATCAGCAAGGGTGCCAGCTGTTACGCGAGCGGCAAAGGTAGAGGCGTTCAGCTCATGGTCGGCGTGGAGGATCAGAGCCGTGTCCAGGGCGTGGGCGGTATAATCATCGGGCATTTCACCATTGAGCATATAGAGAAAGTTTGTCGCGGTATTATGATCAGGCAAGGGAGCGACTGGCTTCCTGCCATTGCGAATATGTTCCCAGCTTGTCACAATCGTTCCCAGCACCGCTGTAAGCCGTATAGCGCGGCGATAGTTCGCCTCGGCAGACTTGTCGTCAGGGTTGGCATCAAAAGAAGAGAGGGTGGAAACGATGGTACGAAGTACTTCCATTGGAGAGGATGACCTGGGCAGCAGGTGCATTATCTCGATCACGCGGCCTGGCAGCTCGCGATTGGCCTGTAATTGAGCAGTCACTTCTTCAAGCTGTGCTCGTGTCGGTAAGACACCGTGCCAGAGCAGGTAGGCAGTCTCTTCAAAAGAGGAGTAACGCGCCAGGTCGTGGATATCGACCCCATAGTAGGTGAGTTTCCCAAGTTTACCATCGAGGTCGCAAATACGTGAATTGGTTGCTACGATATCTTCAAGGCCATCTGTGGTCGGCATATTGAGCTTCCTCCAGAGCGGGGGGCAGGCTTCGGTTCGATGAATGCAACTGGTACCCGGTAGGCGAGCATCTGCTGCTTCCACGATGAAGCAGTGAACTTTCAACACAACAAACCATACGGCTTGTGTAAAGTAATTATAATCTCGTTCATTCAGTGATGTCAACGCGAGGCTTTTTGAAGAGATAGTCTCTAACCGTAAAATATGTTACACTAGCGCCAGCAAAAAAGATAAAAGTGAGGCGCTGCGATGGCAAAACAAATGCGAGACGATGAGGAACAACTTATCGCCCGCAGCCAGCGTGGAGATGTCAACGCATTCAATGAGTTGATTCTGCACTACCAGCAAACAACCTATGGCGTCGTCTACCGCATGATAGGCAACGCCGATATCGCCGCGGATGTCACACAGGATGCATTTATCGCCGCTTTCCGCGCCATTCAATCCTTTCGTGGCGGCTCCTCATTTCGTGCATGGCTCCTGCGCATCGCCTCAAACATGGCCTGTGACCACTGGCGTCGCACACAGCGACACCCCGAAGAATCGTTAGATGTGCTCGCCGATGAAGATGAGCCACATGCGACCAGCGATCTAAATGCTCTGGTGGAAAGCGGGCAAGAAGCAAACCCTGAAGAGTATTTACTCAGTCAAGAATTACAGGACATTATTCAACGCGGCCTGCAAGCACTTCCCCTCGATCAACGTGTAGCCGTAGTTTTATGTGATATCGAGGGACTTTCATATGAAGAAATTGCGCTTACAACCCGGTCCAATATTGGGACGGTGCGTTCACGCATTGCGCGCGGGCGAGCGCGCTTGCGTCTTTACCTTGACCAGTACAGGGAACTTTTGCCGCGCAATTATCGTCTACCTACTAACAAAGAGTAAAATCAGCATGGAGTACCGGCGTGGCCAATAGAGATAGAGATCAACACCTGACAACTGAGCAGCTTTCAGCGTTCCTGGACGCGCAGCTCTCGCCAGCGGAGCAGGCAGAATATCATGCACACATCGAAAGCTGCCAGCAGTGTCAAAGCGCACTGGCGAGTCTGCGACAGACGGTGGCTTTACTGCGAGCTATGCCACAGCCATCGTTACCCCGTTCATTCGTGCTGCCAGCAGGTGTCACCTACCTACAAGAACCAGCCGTACGCCAGGGAGAACCAACACACACACCAGCCCGGCGCAGATGGCCCTATTACATGCAGCGTTCCCTGCGCGCAATGAGCACTATTGCCGCGGTAATCGGCTTTATCTTCCTGCTGTCAGGTATACTACCCATGCTGATACGTGGCGGGGGGACGATGACAACTTCGACAGGTTCTACAATGACGACAGCCTCACCCAATAATAAGGCCATACAGCGGAATGCAACGGCAACGAACAATGCGCCTTCACACACGCCCAATAAAGCATCCACCAGTGCTGGGAGCTCACCCCCCGTCACACCAGCGCCTGGTACAACCCCCGCTGTGAAGATGGAGCCAAAGAAAACCTCCCCCAATAACCAGCCACCGAAGCAAGCTCCGCCTGTGCCTCCAATTATCGACTTGAGTGTACCCCTGGTGCGGCAAGCACTGGGCTTCGCTCTCCTGGTCATCGGTATCATAGGCGTCCTCTTGACGAGGCGCTGGTCGCCGCGACGGACGTAAAGAAGGCTATGCTTTGGCGATCCGCCAGCAATCTTTCGCAATTGACCAGTCTTCCTGAGTGTGCACAATAAGCACACGTACAGCAGAATCGGCAGTGGAAATTTCCTGGTCCGAAGGAGATTGGGCATTTTTTTGCGCGTCGAGGTGGAGACCGAGAAAAGCAAAGGCATCACAAACTGCCGTCCGCATTTCGGCGTCATTCTCGCCAACCCCACCGGCAAAAACGAGGGCATCCAGTCCACCCAGCACCGCTATCATTGACCCGATAGAAGAACGCAAACGATGGACGTAGACAGCGAAGGCTAGTTTCGCTCTTTCATTGCCCTGCCCAATAGCTTCATGAATTGCCCGCATATCGCCTGAAACACCAGAAACTCCTTTCAGGCCGGATTCTTTATTGAGGATAGTATTCAATTGATCGGCGGAGTACCCTTTTTGTCGCAACAAGTAAATGAGGATGCCGGGATCGACCGAGCCAGAGCGACTGCCCATCATCAAACCTTCGAGCGGGGTAAACCCCATGGTGGTATCGATACTGTGACCGCCTTGAATAGCAGCTAATGAGCAACCATTGCCAATGTGGCAGGTCACCAGGCGCAAGGATGCCAGGTCGCGCTCCAATAGCTGGGCGGCGCGCTGAGCG
>CATPCK010000545.1 GCA_955652655.1 uncultured Ktedonobacteraceae bacterium
AAAATCCCCTAACACGCCGGTCGATTCCATGGCCACAGGCGTGACCTGCAAAGCCCGGAGCCAATCGGCGAGGGCAAGCAGGTCCGCGGTCATCGTCGAGAAGGTCCGAACCTGCTTCTGCACTTCTCCGGTGGCTACCATGATCACGATACAAGCGACAACCGTTTTGTTGTGGACATCCGGTCCGCACCAGCGCTGATGAACGACTTGCATGGGTCCCTCTCCTGTTTGTCTCTCTCGATCTGCTTCAACCAGAGGAACGTGAGGTGCGCAAACGTCCACACGTTTCCTACGCGTACTCGGCTCCTTGCGGAGTGTGGCAACAATCATCTCTTCTGGTCGCACCCAGGCCAGCTTTAGACTCGAGCTCACCGCATCACTCGCCAGATCCGGCCTTGGCACGTCCCTCTTGCTGCTAGTGTACCCCATTTTCATCATCTTCTCTGACTGGTACTGTCATAGCGCTTGAGACTACATTCTAACGAAGCAAGGTGGGAAGCCATGCGGGCCATATTTTATGGAAACCGCGTGATCCCAGTCTACAAGTGGTTCGACACAAAATTAGTCTAAACTCCAATGAGAGAGTAGGTAGCCAACACATACGCTCCTTACCAAATCTCACACTGTCCAGGAAATTAAGCTGTATTGTGTCAATAACGACCTGTCATAGTTCTTTGCCTCCTTTACGGGCACGCAGCCTGGCCATCTTCTCATCCCATGCACGCTGCCGGGCTTCATCGTACTCCCTTGTGGGCACCATCACACGACGCTTGAACGAGAGTACATCTTCGTCGCGGCAAGAAAAAGGCCATTATGGCCCTGAGACATAAGCTGTTAATTATCATCTACCGTGTCTTGTCTATGAAGAAGTCCTATGCTGAGTCGGGGGCTGACTACTTTGACCAATTAGACCGTACTTGCATTGAGCGGCGCTCCGTTCAGCGCTTAGCACAACGGGGCTATACCTCACGCTCACCCCTAAGGACGAAGCGGCTTAGGATCACAGCCCTCAAGGATTTTCGAAGGAGGATGGAGAGCCTTGTTCTCTCTGTAAGGAGCTTTTCGCATTGCTGAAATCCAGCGCAGTCGAGAGAAGAGGCCCCAAAAACCTGCTGTCTCAGCGGCCATCACCAGCCAATGTTGACTTACATCTACCTCAATACGCCGCAGGAGATGCGGGTCGCTTCGCGGAGTATTAAAGCCGTAGAGAGTTGTGAACGCCCACTCATACCCTGCTTTCTGCACAGCACGAATTGCATTGTCCCCAATGTGCTGAAGCTGCCCAATGGGGTAGGCAAAAGTACGCACAGGATGCCCTAATTGCTGCTCCAACATTGTGCGGCACTCCTCTACTTCGCGCTGCACCTCCGTAGGATCGGTCAGGTAGGCCAGTATTGGGTGATGCATCGTGTGTACGCCGAACGAGACCCACCCGCTCTCCTCCATCTCGCGCACCTCAGCCCATTTGAGGGGGAGAGCGGGCTTCTCTTCGGGGGCTACCGATGGAGAGACCGGCAGTGCCTGACGAACAACCCTGAGAAACTCTTGACGTTCGGCAACCGAGGTTGCCTGGCATACACGGGTGAGGATCGCCTCTGCCAGTCTGTTTCGCTCCTTTGGTCGATCGAGGTGGTAGATGCGCCCTTCAATCGTTGCCTCCCCCACCTGTGTGTGAGACACAAGGCGGTTGCCCTCTCGCCACCAAAAGTAATCACCGCTTTCCGTATAACCTGGGGTGAGAAAGATAGTGAAAGGCATCTGCAACTCACGTGCGAGGGCTAGGCCATGCGTGTAGTTATCGTAGTACCCATCGTCGAAGGTGAGCACCAATGGTGTACGTCGGTCACCCACTCGCTTCCCATGCTTAGATGGCATAGAGAGTTCTTCCATAGCCGCCTCAAGATGCAGTATGCGGTAATGGCGGCGCAGGTAGAGCAGATGACGGCGCAAGTCTCCTCCAGTCGCTTGATGGTAGTTGAGGATGACCAGATGGTGCGCTGATCGGCGTATCCACCAACGAGCAAGTGTGATCAGTCCGCTATAGTAGAGACACGCCGCAATAAACGTCGATATGCGCTTACGCATGAGTTACTCCTCGATGTTCCCACTTTGCCTATGCCGCTATCCCCAGCGGTTGGGAAAGCTAGTCCCTCTCCATTCAACTAACCATGGGATTCTTCCATAGATGAGAGAAAAACTTCCATATGCCAGACGTCTCTGCTGCCACCACCAGCCAATGCCGGCTCGCCAAACCTGCCACACGCCGAAGTTGGTGAGGATCGCTTTGCGAATTATTGATACCATACGTAGTTGTTACTGCCCACTCATACCCTGCATCTCGCACGCTGCTGAGTCCGTGATCGCCAATATCTTCAGGCCCCCCAACCGGGTAAGCAAAGGTGCGTAAGGGATGGCCCAGGCGCTGCTCGAGCACCGTACGGCACTCAGCGACCTCGCGATACACCTCAGCGGGATCTGATAAGTTCGCCAGAATGGGATGATGCATGCTATGGGCCCCGAATGAGACCCAACCGCTCTTCTCCATCTCACGTACCTGCGCCCACGTCAGTGGCCGCATTGCCTCCTCTAAAGGAGCAGATGAAGGGACGGCTAATGCCTGGCGTACAGTCGCGAGGAAGGCCTCCCGTTCTGCAACTGATCTGGAATCACGTGCATGAGTATAGATGGCCTGGGCAAGGAGATTCCTCTCGTTTGGTTGCCGCAGACGATAGATCCTCCCTCCGATCGTGACCTCATCTACCCGGGCATGGTGTACCAGGTGATCGCCTACCAGCCACCAGAAGTACTCCCCGCTCTCAATGTAGCCGGGAATAAGGAAGAGAGTAATCGGAACCCGTAACTGCTGTGCAAGCGCAAAAGCATGCATATAGTTATCGCGGTAGCCATCGTCAAAGGTCAGCACCAGCAGTGTACGTTGATCCCGTCTATATTTTCCATCCTGAAGCGGAGTATACAGTTCTTCGAGAGCCTCTTCAAGGTGAAGCATACGATAGTGACGACGCAGGTAGAGTAGGTGATGGCGAAGGTCTCCTCCACCTGCGCGATGGTAGGTCAGGATAATCAGGCGTGGCCCCAGGCGCTGTGTCCACCAGCGCGCAAGTTTCACCAGCCCACTATAGTAGAAGCATGCAGCAACGAACACCCCTATTTGCCTACGCATGAGTTACTTCTCCATCCTCTTAAGTAAGACTACACATTCCCTCGCGCGGGATGATGGGCGACCAACGCATCCATTACGTGAGCCATCAGCTTTTGCATGCCAGGCACCACGAGGCTCTGACCGGTACACGATGCGTCCGTTTGGAAACGGTAGTTGTCGAGCGCAAGGGTCCAATAGATGGACCCTGTGGCAAAGACCATCGCACCGGAGGGGGCGATATAGTAGGTCGTGTTGCTGCTATCGGGCGTGTTGGTGTTATCAACTGTATGTGACGCACCGAGTACCTGTAATCCCGCTGGTGTAGCACCATTTGCAAAAACACGGTCCCACTCGTAGCCTACAAGGCCGCAACCGTATCGTTGCCCCGGTTGCAGGCCGGTCCCAGCCAAAAGCGCCGATTTTGCCAGAGGACTCAGCGTCCAGGGAAAGCCTTGCTGCCGATGTGTAAGGTCAGAGAACATCACGCCGATGAGGGCGTTCTCAGGACGGGCGAGTATAGGGTCACGCCACTGGGAAGTCACACGAGTATTGTCCTTCCCAAGCATTGGATCGCGTGCTAGATCTTTGTTCGCCGTCTGCACTTTATAGCAGACAATCGTCCGATCTGGCCTGCCTGCGCTATCCGGCTCGAAGCGCATTTGCCAGTAGTCCGCGTCGGCTCCCAAAAACGCCAGGCCTACGCCATTGTTGCGCGCATGCTCTACTCCATCGCGCATCTCTTTCGTCCAGTATTCATCGTGACCAAGCGAGAGGAAGGCCCGGTGATCCAGCAACTGCGCGGGCTTCTCGTGCAAATCGACATCGCTGATGTAGGAAAGATCGTAGCCCTGGCGTTCTAGCCAGTGGATAGCGCCAGCCTCAAAGGCCAGCACCTGGCTCGAACCGTCATCCACTGCGTAAGGCCGGTCGAATGATACCTTCAGCCCCCTCGCAATTTTTGTGGCTTCGTCCGAGGCGACAGCTCCCCCTGCCTGGTAAAGGCTATAGCCTCCCCACTCATTGTAAGCCGCGTATGTTGTGTCCGGTGTGACGGCGACATAAAGCGCATGAGAGTTGCCACGTACATCGAACGGCGCATAGGTCTGTGTGCCGTTCGCATCAGTGAATTTTGCCAGGTAAATACCCGTGGTCCAATCAGGCGGCACAGCAAGTGTGTAGGAAGGTTGCCAGTTGGCCTCGACAAAGCCAGTTTTACGATCGACGTGGCAGGAGCGGCAGGCCACCAGGCGTTGGTTGGCCGAGTCGTCGTATCCCTGGGTATGACCGGCCTGATCGGGCACCGAGCTCATCAGTCGTCCACCATAGCCTTGATACCAGCCCAGTCGATAGATGTCGATCGAATAGGTGGCGCCCTCATCTTGCGTGCTCACGTAGAAGGTCAGCTTCTGGCCAGGCGATACCGATGTCGCACTCGCATAGGCCTGAATCTGGGTGGAAGATTCTTTTCCTGGGGGAATCTTCCAGCCGTCCGTTCCCAGGTGAGCATTCTCAAGGACGATCGGGTTGCCTGAAGTCACAGGTGTTTGCGAGTCTCCTCTGCTCGTCCCGGAAGCAAGCAAGCCTGGTCCAGACATGATACCGGCCAGCACCACTGCTGCTACTATGAAAAAGACCACAACACCCAAAACAAACCGTAGTCTCACACGTACCTCCAGGATATTTATAGCTACAGCATACCACGATCATAGACGTGGAGAGCAGCAATACAGACTAAGCATTCTACTGATCTCTGCATAGAGATGCGCCTTCTGCTTCTACGCTCCTATGGTGCCAGTCCGGCTGCTCCGCGATGCCCAATCACTTTCATCTCTCTCTCAAAACCACCTTTCTGCTCCTCTTTGCCTTTGACCCACCTCTCACAAGGAGGGCAAGGATGGATGATAGTTCGAGCCCTGCGAGAAGTCGAAGACCTCAGAAAAATCGCCAATGTGCGGCAAGCCATCACGTGGTGGAGCGGGTGGGCCAAAGGCTTGCCCATGGGCCGCGTCGTTATTGGTGCCAGGGGTCGAGGTATCAAACTGGTGGTTGACGCTGGCGAGCGAGGGCAAGCCAAAACGACGCTCAATGAACTTCAGGATCGAACTATGTTCGTACAATTGCCCCGAGACATACCCCCGCCTGGCATACGGTGAGAGAATCAGCATCGGCACGCGGAACCCCAACCCGTAGGCGTCCACCTGGGGCGGTGCCACATGGTCGAAAAAGCCTCCACCCTCATCATAGGTCAAGAAGAGAACCGAATTTTTCCAGGCACTCGAGTCCACGAGAGCTTGGATCACCTGGGCCATTTTTTGCTGGCCTTTTAGAATATTATCCGGGGGATGTTCACTAATCCCCCCTTCCGTAATCAAAAATGACACTTGCGGGAGGGCTCCGGTACGCAGGTCCTCTTGGTAGTCCCTCTCCTTGAACTGGAGCCGGGGATCGTTGTGCCACTTTTTGAAGAAGTTCAGCGCATTGTAATGGGTCAATGATGGTGTACTGCCGGTACCCCGGCCGAGATTGTAACACTTCCAGCTCACGTGGGAAGCATCCAGCAGGTCGACAATGGTCGGATAATCCAGGCTGCCGACATCAAGAACGTCAGTCGTGTTGCCGCCGGCGGTTCCAGCCATCAGCGCCAGGCGGTTCGGGAGGGTAGGACCAAGTAACGAGCAAAAATAGTTGCCACAGAGCGTGAACGAGTCGCCTAATGCGTAATAGTAAGCCAAGTCGAAGCCATCATAGTAGCCGAGCGTATCAGGGCCACCGGTGGTAAAGAAGCCATCCATAGCTCCATGATTCCATTCACTGTGAATGGATGGCCAGCTATGATCGATATCTGCTGAGGTAGGACTCGAAAAATGATGTGGTTTGACAGTTCGCCCAGCGCCGTCAGGCTGCCAATAGTTGGTAGGGATGCCAGATTTTCCTGCCCCGGGGTAATAGCCAAAGTACACGTCGAAGGTACGATTCTCCTGACAGGCAACAATCACATGCTGCACGGAATCGGGCGCGGTTGAAGTTGAGGTTGGAGAAGGATCATTCCAGCTACACGCATCAAGCGCCAGGCTCATTCCCGCAAGCATACCGAACTGGCGCAACATCTTGCGCCGAGACTGCCGCCTATCAAAGAACTGTTGCAGACCCATACAGGCCTTCTTTCTACCGATGCATGAACAGGGTTTCAGCCAAATGATAAGGAAGACGCATGTGAAATGAGAAAAGGGAATGTTTTGAGCTCGATGTCTAGAGGCGATTCTCATTTCACATGCGCCCTTTGTCAAAATGGCAGAGACCCTGATGAAGCCACTCGTGATCGTGCGGCAGATCCCCTACACTGGGTCACAATGTTTCATCTCCATAGAACCTATCAGGAGTGCCTCAATCTGTCATGCTAGAAGATGGCACGAATTTCCCAATCTGTGCAGCGATCAGTAATAGCATTCCAATGAGGACATTACCATCTGCAAGTGCTGATGTGATGTCCGCTATGGTGGAGAATCGGTGGAACTCTGGGAAAGAAGTATGGAGAAATGGGTCTGTTTTTAGCAGGCGGGAAGGAGAGGGATAGACACCTTTGTTTCAAGACAGCTCTTTGCCCAGGGATGGGTCTCTTATGAAAACTTCGTTGAGGTACTTCTCGATCTGCTGAAAACCGGGGCCCATGCGCGATATTTTTTCCTCAGACGAGACACGACGCCCAACAGGCCGACCAGTTCCGCTGCCATCACCAACCAGTGCTGGGCCAGATCTCCAGGAAGACGTCGCAGGAGATAAGGATCAGTCTGTGCATTGTTTAGCTCTTCAATAGTTGTAAGTGCCCACCTGTACCCCGCTTCCTTCACAGCTTGCAGTCCCTCTTCGCTGATATGTTCAAGCTTTCCGACAGGGTAAGCAAATGTGCGCACTGGATGCCCCAACTGCTGCTCCAGCACTCTACGGCACTCCCCTACCTCCTGCCGTACCTCGGCAGGATCTGCCAGGTACCCCAGGATGGGATGATGCATGGTATGGGCCCCAAACGAGACTATGCCGCTCTCTTCCATCTCACGTACCTGCGCCCACGTCAAAGGCAGCGCCTCCTCCTCCACGGGGGAAAAAACGCCTAATGCTCTACGAGTGTCCGCAAGGAAGGTTTCACGCTCTGCAACCGACCGGGCATAACGCGCTCGGGTATCAATGAATTGTGCCAATGCTCTGCTTTCCTCTAGCTGCCCCAGGTGATACGCGTGGCCTTCAATCGCCGCTACATCCACTTGAGAATCGCGTACAAGTCGATCACCTTCTCGCCACCAGAACGGATCACCACTCTCGATGTAACCTGGAATGAGAAAGATAGTGAATGGAACCTGCAACTCACGTGCAAGCGCGAAGCCATGCGTATAGTTATCGTGGTAGCCATCGTCGAAGGTCAGCACTAACGGTATGCGTCGATCACGCCCCCGCTTCTTCTCCTTGTGCGATAGGTAGAACTCCTCTAAGGCATCCTCCAGATGCATGATGCGATAGTGACGGCGCAGGTAGAGCAGCTGGCGACGCAAATCCCCTCCGATCGCACGATGGTAGTTGAGGATAATCAGGTGCTGACCTGAGCGCCGCATGCACCAGAGAGCAAGCTTCACGAGCCCACTATAGTACAGGCATGCAGCAACGAGCACGCGCACGTTCTCTTTCATTTCCCCAAGGCGCATACCCATCTTCACTCCTTAGAGGTGTGTGCTACCTGGTCAGCACCGTCACGACGCGTGGCGGGTGCCGGTGCTCTATCGCCCCCCCGCAATGATTGAGAGAGCCAACGCCTCAGACGGGACAGCCTCTTCATGAGAGCCCTTGCTACCCACCTGCGGGTAAAGTTTGCTGTTGCAATGACGGCTGGAAGAGGATCCTTCCAATCAACATACGCATATCTCATAGGCATAAAGAAGGAAGCGCAGAAATCGCGGATGGCTTTGGCTGGCGGATTCACTCCTGGCCTCCCACGTTGCTGAAGCGCCTGTATCGTTGCCATCATATCGCCCCCCAGATCGCGCATCCACCCGCCTACAAGATAAGTGTTCACCACATTGATTTGATCCCCGCTCGCCCATTGGTAGAGCAGATAGGGAAAGTCAACCCCTGCGTATACAGCATTCTCAATCGTGAGATTGAGGCGTGGATTGATCTCCATCAGGTAGGGATGACCGGTAGCGTCCCGCCGAAACTCCAGCTGGCAGTAGCCTTCCAGGTCGATTTCACGCACCAAACGCTCGGCCTGGGTGCCGATGTCGGGCGGGACGGCAATGCACTGATGCACCACACTTGTGCCGCCCAACGGGGGAACGCTCCGCCTGGTCCACTGGACAAAACGCGCATACACCTGACCATTCGCATGGAGGAGACCCATGGATTCACGTTCGCCAGGGAGAAACTGCTGGAAGAGCGTCGCTCCTCCAAAACGTGTCAATTTCTCAACGGCGCGACGAGCCTCGTCAGGAGTCGTCACCAGCTCGCTCTTCATGCTCGTACGGTGTTGTTCATCCCAGGACTCCACCGGCTTGACCACCGCTGGCAGCCCAACCTCACGCAGCGCCGCCTCCACGCCGTCCACAGCCTTCACTTTCACCCCCCTTGGGACACTCACCCCCAATTTTTTGGCAATCCCTTGCGTTTGCTCTTTATTCATGGCTATTCCCAGGGCTGGTTCTCTGGCCAGCGCGATGCGTACCTTTTGCTCGAGTTCCTCCCGATGCCGACGTATGAACGCTATCGTGCCATCCGAGGAGGTAATCAGCACTCGCGCGCCTGTCCAGTCAAGTACCTGCTTCAGATACGCTAGATACTCCTCCGTTCCAACATCCGCCGGGCAGACGAACGCTTTCTGACACCAGCGCGACGAGAAGGTGGGCGCACCAGCAAAGGTTTCCAGTGCCGCAACACGCAACCCCCGGCTGCCAAGCGAACGCACAGTCATGAGCGATTGCGGCAACCCTGCATCAAGCACCAGCGCGTCATAGGTTACCGGACGAGGTGTCGGTTGTGAGTCGCGAGTGATAAGCTGGTTACTTTCCATTTCTATCGTTCCTCTTCTCTCGTATGCATCACTTGTTCCTCAGGCCATGGCTACCAAGCGCCGATCTTCCCTGGCGCATAAAATACTCTGCCATGGCCGTGCTCTTGCCAGCCTCCCCAAGAAACGGGAGACCCCATGCTTCTTCAATAGTGCGAAGCAGACCGTAATGCGTTTCTGGTATCGTCGACTGAAATCCCCTTTTGGCGAAAGGAGAAATCACCAGCGTTGTGACCTGCCCTCCAACTGCGTCATTGCAACAGCCGGCGCTCGTTTCCCCTTCGTCAAAGACGATGAAAAGCACTCCGCCCCGGGTAAAGGCAGGTGACTGGAGAATACCGGGCACGACCTGGGAAAGCCAGGTATCTCCAGCAGCAACAGAGCAACTGTGCATATCATGACACATGTTCGGGGTGACCCAGACATAGGCGGGTAGCTGGTTGCCAGTAAGGTCGGCTGTAAACTGGGTGAAAGGCACAACGTGCGTGGCGCAGCGTGCGTGGTTCGCGCGGATATCATCGTAGTAGAGAAATGGGTCATGCTTTTGCACATAGAGGCCATCCGGGGAGTCGCCTGTATAGCAGGGGGAAGGCATATTCTCCATATAGGCCTTCCAGGTACGACCACTTGCCTCTATCTGATCTGCGAGATTCTGGGCATGCTGAAAGCAGGTGGTGCAATCGCCGGTAATACCAAAGGTGCTTCCTCCCGTCAGAGCCATGTAGTTTGGCAGGCTAGGATGTCCAATAGCATAGTACTGTGTTGCAAGACCGTAGCTGCTCACTAAGCTATTGAGATAGGGGGCGTCCGATTTACCGATAATGGTTGTATATTCCTTGTTTTCCAGTACAACGGTGAAGATATGAGAAAAGGTGGGGGTGACATTGCCTGCTGCCTGCTGTCTTGCCTGTTGCTGAGCCCCACAGGTCGTAAGAGAAACGGCAACCAGGGACGAGGCAAGCACCAGAAGGACCATACCAGGTGCTCTTTGAAAGATAACCGGTGTTTGTCGGTGCTGAATGCATTTCATCCTGCCTCCTCCTCTCTACTCATCACCGATGAGAAGCAGATACTTACACTCTTCCCAACTCTTTTAGGAGTACATCAGGAAAGTCAAAGGTCATCCCGTCAACGCCAGCGTCGATTGCATTTTTCATCATTTCGGCGTTTTTTACCCCACAGGCCCGAATGAATAATCCTGAAAGGCGCCAGTGATGGACGAGCTGTTTTGTAATTTTTTCCGCCCTCGGACAAAAGTCCTGCATTTTTGCCTCGACAACTCTCTTTACCATTTCCTCCGAGACATCCGCTGTTACGTACCCGACACGGGCAAGAGGATTGTTCTTCGTGATATTGCAGACCGTTGGAAAGTCTTGAGAAGTAAAGGTGACACGATCTAAAAGTTCTAATTGCTCAACCAGGTGTAACACTTCATATTCAATGCCAACGTGTTTTATTTCGAGGTCGAAATAGGTTCGTGTTCCATACCTCTTCAGCGCTTCACTAAGGAGAGGTATTCGCTCACCTGCATAGGTACTGTCAAACCACGAGCCAGCATCGAGCCGTTGTAACGCTTGCCATAGCGTTTCTTGTAAAGCTCCCGTCCCATTCGTTGTTCGTTCTAAACGATCACTGTGGAAAAGCACGAGCTCTCCGTCTTTTGTCTTTTGTACATCAGTTTCTATGCCGTCAACTCCAAGAGCTAAGGCAATGTCAAAGCCCGCAAATGTATTTTCCGGTGCCAGACCCGCTGCTCCACGATGCCCAATCACTTTCATACTGTACGACGTCTTCCTTGCAGTCGCCCTAAATGGTGGGTCAAAAACCCCTTCGTCGCCTTCCAGGCCGGAAGAGGGTCCACCCAATCAACGTAGTCATACTTCATAGGCGTGAAGAAAGAGAGACAGAAATCGCGGATTGCCCTGGCCGGGGGGGGTACTCCTGGCCTGCCACGTTGCCGCACCGCTGCTGCTGTTGCCCTTATATCGCCATTGAGGTGGCGCATCCAGCCACCCGTACGATAGCTCTTCACCCTATCGATCTGCTCTCCACTTGCCCATCGATAGAGCAAATAGGGAAAATCAACCCCCGCACTCACCGCATGCGCGATCGCCATATTGAGGCGCGGATTAATTTCCATCAGGTAGGGTTTCCCGGCGCCGTCGCGCCGAAACTCCACCTGAGCGTAGCCTTCCAAACCTATTTCGCGCACTAAACGTTCTGCTTGCTCGCCGGTATCCAGTGGAAAGGCAATAGCCTGACGCAGTACGTAGATACCACCCAACAGGGGATAGGTGCGCTTCCCCCAGAAGGCGAAACGTGCATAGACCTCGCCGCTCGCAGAGAAGAGACTCAGGGACTCACGCCTACCCGAAAGGAACTCTTGAAAGAGAACTGTCCCCCCAAAGCGTGTCAGATCCTCAACTGCACGTCGTGCCTCATCAGGGGTCACCACTAACTGCGGCACAATCCTGGATCCTTGTTGCCCATTCCATCCCCATGACTCCACAGGTTTGACAACAGCCGGTAGTCCAATCTCATGCAGTGCTGCCCCCACGTCGCTCGCCGCTCCCACGGTGACAGTACGTGGAACCGCCACTCCTAGTTGCCTGGCAATCGCCAACATTTGCTCCTTATTGATGGCTGTGCTCAGGGCAGGTTCCTTGGCCAGGGCAATTCGTACCCGCCGCTCGAGTTGCTCACGATGTCGACGTATTAACGCTATCGTGGCATCTGAGGACGTGATCAGCACCCGTGCATCGGTACGGTCAAGCAACTGCTCCAAATAGGTAAAATACGCTTCTGTACCTTCGTTTGCCGGGCAGACAAATCTCTGCTGACACCAGCGCGACGAGAAGGCTGGCACACCGCTGCTATCGGAGGTTTCCATTACAGCAACACGCAGCCCACGGCTACCGAGCGAACGTACGGTAGTCAAGGATTGCCGCAACCTCCCATCAAGCACCAGCGCATCATATGCTACATCACGAGTCGCAAGTCGTGCGTTGTGAGTTGTGATCTCTCGATCTTCTGCTGGCAGTTCGCAACTGGAAGTTCGAAATGTGTTTACAGAATCGCTCATCATATCCTACCTTCTAGCCAATTCATATTCCAACGTCACAGAGGTTCACAGCAAGGTTACTGCCCATCCCCTCGACCAACTGGAGAGTTTCACGGAAAAGAATAATATCGTTCCAATCGGAAAATACCATCTGCAAGTGCTGTTATGATGTTCGTTACGGTAGAGAATCAGTGAAGCTCTGGGAAGGAGGTGTGGAGAAATCTCGCCTCCCACCACGTTGCAAACTTTGCGTATGTTTATCGGAAGGTGAGCACGGTGTATGAAGGCCTATGCGGAAGACGACATGAACCTGCTCCTGATCACTCTCTACCCGTTTGACGAGCGCGCGTATGATGTCACGACGGGTAGACCAATCAGCAGCATGAAACCCTCTTTCACACGAGAGTTGAAATCTTCCAAACGGCCAGGGATCAAGTGCAGTTCTTGTTGGAGCCCTGCTTCATCTCTCACCTGGTGCCGGTGCTCTTCCAGTTGCTTGATCCGTTCCCGCATCCGTGTGATGCGAGGTCCCAACTCTGCTTTGTTGATGAGTCCGTCACTGTAGCTGTCAATCAAGCGCGTCAGTCCTTGCCGTAATGCATCCACAGCAGCGATTTTTTGTGCAAGGGAGATTTCAAAACCTACTACCTCAATTATTTACCACACCTCCACTGGTATATCACCCACATTGCTATCAGCCTCAGCTACCATAACTTGTGACACCGAGAGGGGCGAGATTAAATAGATCAAGTCCTCTCGTTTGGAAGGGGGAAACGATGACCGTTAAAACAGTAGCTATTCCGAGA
>CATPCK010000546.1 GCA_955652655.1 uncultured Ktedonobacteraceae bacterium
TAATGTTCCATCAATCCAGGAATCATGTGCTCAATAAATGAGAGGGTTACATGATCGTCACGATCAACCGCTTGCTTGAGAAAATCCAGGTAAAACACTTCCACTCCTTTCAATGTCTAGATCAAGGACGGTCTATAAAAGCCGGGGCCAGGGTTTTATAGAAACATTGCCTGGTCACCTTTGGTTTTACGCCAGAAGATAAGCGAGTCCAGTAATAAGGCTTCTTGGCCAAAGGCCACTGCATATTCAGCACCAGTTTTATCTTGTATGCGCTGGATGGGGAACATAGTGGGCAGGTTTAGGCGCTGTTTGAGTTCCTTGCGACCCATATCACTCAGAATGCAGGTAAGGTTTTTCGTTTTGAGCGCGCGATTGACCTGGTCACGCCAGGTAAAGGATGGTTCGCGCACAATAAAGGTATCCAGCACCTGTACATTATGCAGGCCGGCGGCAAAGTCTGCCACCACAAATTGCAGACCCAGAATCAACTGTTGGCGTTCCGGTACATATTTAATTATTTTAAGATAGAGCAACTGATCTTTATAATCCCGTTCCTCAAGTTCCTGGCGCTTCACCTCTTGCATGAACTCTGCTGGAGAAAGTATTTCAAACTCGGTATTGGCCAGCAGGAAGAAGAGGTCATAGGTTTGCAGGTGGTTATCGGTATCCCACACTCCACAGGAGAGCGGACTTAGACCGCGAAAACTGCTCAACTCTGCCAGTACTTCGGGTTGTTTATATCGAAAGGCCCAATACTTTTTCAAAGCTTTAGGCATGGCTGGCTGAATTTCTGTTCCATAGAAAAGGTTGTATTGGTCCGATAAGGCTATCGAGAAAGCCTCGTTGGCATCCTTTTTGCTCTGGCCCTGCAGCTCTGCCAATACCTGTGCAGCTTGCACCACGCCCCAGCGCTGAGTATAGCTTTTGAATTCAGCCTCAACAGGAAATGCCTCTCTAACTGCTGCATTGAAGGTTTCACGCTCAACCTCTTCGAAGGTACCCAGTTTTAATGTCAGCCGTTCCAATACAAAACGGGGCAATAGCGCATGGGCGCGGTAGATGGGAAAACCTGAATGGCGTCCAAGGCGACCAAAACGCTGTAAGAACGAGCCAGCGCTGTAGGCTTCAAAGATGAGGTAATTGATACGAAAATCGACGCCAATGTCCACGGTCGAGGTACCAACGAGGATATGTTTCTCAAATGAAGCGCGCCGATCATCGCGGTGTGTCAGGCCGGTATTTTCTCCGACGGTGATACCGTGCGGCGCAAAATATGCTTTCAATTGAATATAGAGACGGCGAGCGGTTGCTACGGAGTAGACAAGGATGGCTGCTTTTGATTCCGGGTGAAGCTTGAAGAAGGCGAGTAGCTCTTCCAGGTGCTCCTCTATCCAGGTCTCGGTGGGCGCTTCCTGGCTTACTTCGTGCAGGTTCAACTCACATGGTTGCAAGATACGATGATATCCTGGTTGCTCTGTGGAGCGATATTTTCCCTCGATTTTTTTATAGCGCAAACCGCCGCGTTCAAGCAGATCATTCATAAGCTTGCTGGGCGTGGCAGAGAGAAAGACGAATTTTTTGCGGTCGGCTGGCTTATCGTGATAATTAACCTTCAAGTAACCAAGCATGTTCATAACGGAGATGACCTGGGGCACGCCGAAGACATGAAACTCGTCAAAGAGGAAGTAGTCAAAATACGCGCCTATGGTCACAGGTAGTTCTTTGCGATAATGATCCCAGCCGTATTGATGGCTCATCATCAGGTGAATGAGGTCAGGATTGGTTAAAAGGATGCGGTTTTTCTCCAGGAGCTTGCGCACCTCTTCAAGACGTACAGCGCTATCGTGTTGGCGCATCAAACTGGTGATCCTATCGCTGTACATGGTGCCGTAGCGAGGCAAGCTAATCTGTAAATCCTGCTCGTAATTTGGAAAAGCACGGTATTGATCCTGCACCAGTTCGTTAGTGGGGTACATGGCGATGATGCTTTTCTGCTGCTGAAATGCTGGCAGGTAGGCGGCAAGGCTTTTGCCATCACCGGTCATAGCCACGTTAAAGATGACGTCTATATTGGGATCGTTGAACGCCGCCAGGGTCTCGACCTGGTGTTTCAACAAGTGAATGGAGCCTATCTCCTGGTCTGGACCTGTATATAGCTCCGAGTAGACGGGGAGGATGGATATTTTCAGTGTCATATTCTCCTCTACAGGCTTCCAGGGCGATCGCAAGGGCCGCCCATACTATGCTGTTCATTCAACATTGCGTGATACGTTACTTTCGGCCATTGATTGCCTGAGCGCCTGATGAACGCTTTACACTTCTATCAATACGGATGTTTTTTTAAAGGTAGGAAACATACGCCTGCCTACCTACTTTTCCTCTTCATACAACTGGCTCATTGCTTGAGCCGTCTCATGCATCATTTGCATGAATTTCTCTGGTGCCAGAGCTTTCACCTGTTCTCCGTAGCCTAGCAGTAGTCGCCTGGCCCACCAGAGGGATTTCGCGTAGCCCTCGACGATGGCTCCCTGGTCATCTCCTAAGAACGTTACCTGTTGTTCGCGTAAACGGGCGCTGAGGCTGCCGTGACGCGCCAGCATGGGAGAGAGCCAGTAGCGAATCTTGACGCCTGGGCGTTGACGGCCCCCCCGGATAGAAGTGGTCATGTTCTTTGTACAAGGAGCCTGGACGGATACGATCTACGCGATAGTCAATAAAGGTGTTAAGGTCGGAAATATAAGCTGTGTAGTACCAGTGCCCATCGCGATATTCTAATTCATAGGGTTCCGTGTGCTCGTGCAGCATTGGCTCGTCGTCCCAACTCTGCACGAGAGGCGTATAGGCGAACGAGATGTATGCGCCCTCCTCAAGAGCCTGGTCGAGCAGCAGAATGGTCTCACCGTGCTGGCTATAATCGACGACAGGAGACAATGGGAGTAGAACAGGACGGCCATGACGCTTCCGCTTTTGCCGTACCAGTTGATGGCTCTTTTCTGAGAAGAGCCACTCCCAACGAATTAAAAGCTGTTGCACTGCGTCCGCGTAGGGTGTACCCGGGGTAAATCCTTCCTGCAGGGCTACGAACGCACGGGCCTCGTCTTCGCTGATGTCGATCGAGAAGATGGATTGCGCCAGGCCAAAGGTGAATGCGCGGCGTTCGTAGGTGATTGCCAGGCGCCTCCGCTGCAGTTGTTGATTGCACCATTCAGAGAGGTGCTCAGCATCA
>CATPCK010000547.1 GCA_955652655.1 uncultured Ktedonobacteraceae bacterium
GTCTCCTGACTCTCGTGCGCTTGCGATACTCTCCTGGAGCAGAGGAATGGCGGCAGCAATATTGTCCTGCCGGTACAAGGTTCGTGCTAATCCGCTCAGTGCCCCTGCCAGGTTTTGTTTGTCTCCTAGTGCGTGCGAGATAGAAACGCTCTCTTCATGCAGAGCGCGAGCTGACGCGAGGTCTCTTAAGCGATAGGCAAGATGACCTGCGCGACGAAGAACCCTGGCGCGTACAGCCAGGCTCTCTGGTGTCTGTGGCAATTCCAGCACGGTCCTTAGCCACCGTTGCTCTTCCGTCCAATAGCCCCGTAAACCGCAAAACTTGCCGAAGACGTCGCAGAAGCGCAAGGCACATTCTGTTTCACTTTGATCAACAAACCGCTGCAAGGCCGCGCGCAGGTTTTCCTTTTCCCGCTCTAACAGCGCCAGCCATTCAGCTTGCCCTGCTCCCTTGAGGTATTGACCTGCCTTCTCAACGTATGCGAGATAGTACATGGCATGGGCAGAGCTGGTTTGCGCGAATTCGCCTTGCTTTCGCAGGCAGGCCAGCCCATACTCTCGTACTGTTTCTAACAGCGCGAGGCGTGGCTCCTCGTCTTCCTGTTCTACCTGCTGTATCAGACTCTTATCAAGTAACGATGCCAGGGTGTTGATGATCTCTATTGTTTGCTGTTCTCTGCTACTGAAAAGCGTCTCTACTGCCTCCAGTGCGCATCCACCAACGAATATCGAGAGGTGTCTGAAGAGCCATTGTTCCTGCATATCCAGGAGATCATAGCTCCATGTGATCGTCGTATACAGCGTTTGTTGTTTTTCGGGCAGCGTTTGAACGTCACTTTTGAGGAGCTG
Source organism: uncultured Ktedonobacteraceae bacterium (assembly GCA_955652655.1). Lineage (GTDB taxonomy): Bacteria > Chloroflexota > Ktedonobacteria > Ktedonobacterales > Ktedonobacteraceae > UBA11361. The sequence continues at coordinate 850 of CATPCK010000547.1, forward strand.
AAATTTCTGTGAGAGCCGTTTCAGCAGAGCCTGTGGCGGCAGGAGCTTGATACGGGCTGCCGCCAGTTCAATCGCGAGCGGTAAGCCGTCCAGGCGCACACAGATTTCCGCGATGGCGCGCGCATTACGTTGCGTCAACTGGAATGTAGGAAGCCTGGATTGCGCGCGTTGAACAAAGAGGGCGACCGAGGCATACTGCGCGAGCATTTCTGCTTCAGGCAATGCATTGAGAGCAGGCAGTGGCAGTGGCGCTACAAGAAATTCGTGTTCTGCCTGAAGGTGTAGCACCGCGCGGCTTGTCACCAATACTTTTAAGTTTGAGCAAGCCGCGAGCAGTTCCTCAATAAAAGGGGCCGCAGTCACCACCTGTTCGAAGTTATCCAACAACAGCAAGAAGTGCTTATCCCGCAGCGCAGTCTTCACCTGTTCAATGATGGACAGCGTGCCACTCTCCTGTATATCCAGTGCTTCTGAGATTGTGGGAACCACAAGGGTAGGATCGCTTATCGAGGTAAGTGGGACAAAGCACACTCCACCGGCAAAATCGCCGCGCATCACCCTGGCAATCTCCATGGCCAAGCGTGTCTTGCCGATACCCCCCGCGCCGAGCAAGGGAACCAGGCGGATGTCAGGGCGCCTGAGCATCGCGCACACGGCGTCGACCTCTTGCTCACGCCCAATGAACGAAGTGAAGGCAAGCGGCATCTTCCAGAACGGCTCGGGTTTCTGGCTCCTTTCAGAAAGGACAGGTGGCTGTCCTCTTTCTCCACTCTTGCGCTTGACCAGGCCCAGTTCTTCCGCACTTTTCTCAAAAATGCGGCAGAGCTCCCGGCGATAGTGAGGTGAAGGGAAGGAGTAACCGCGCTCCCAGCGGCCAACGGTGCGAGCATTGGGAAGGTTAATCCTAGCGGCGACGTCTTTGTGTGTCCAGTGACGCCGTTCGCGCTCTTCTCTTAACAGGAGGTTGGGAACGCGGCTTTTTCTGCCCGGGTTGCTTTCGTCCATAAGCTCGCTCTGAGAATGCCTTGTTTCACACTCCTCTTTCCGTTGGCAATCGACTACGCTCACCAACGCAAAAGAAGAAACGCCCCTCTGAAGCGATTCGTATTGTATCACATACTTATACTCTATAACGTATAGCGGCGATATATTTGGGGCTCTATTTCTACATTCAAATTTAATAAAAACTTATGTGACTGCTTCGCAACGACCCATGCTCTATGATGTTGTGCTATGCTACATTTATTGCAATCTCATGCTGCCTGGTATATCATGTTTTGAAAAAATATGTGCATATAGAGGCGCTCTCTTGATAGTCATACATGCAATTTGGGATCATCTGCAAAGCGGTAAGCTTCATCTATGGGCGGAGTCATCAAGCCCAACAGGCTCTGCCGCGCAGCGTCATGGCAAGCAAACCGAGAGGCAGCATCCTTTCACCCTTCCCTACGAACCGCTGAAGGAGGCCATAAGCGAACTTGCAGGGAGCCTGCTAGTCAAAAGCGCGAGTTCCGAGACTTTATCGCTACTTCTGCCTTCTACTGCCAGGGAACCGCTATCCTCACCTGAGCTGATTCTTGAGAAAGAGCCGGCTGACCTGAAAGCGACAGGTTTCAGACCGTGGAAGGTAGTCACGCTGACACTGGACCCGGACAGTGCACTTGATTTCCTGCTGACAGTGCCCAATTATACCCCTCGTGGCATAGCTTTTGGAAGCTCACTGCGTTTCTGGACCGAGGCGTCCAGGTTTGCATTTGAACTGATCGCACGGCAGTCCTATATGCCGGTGCTTGATGAAACGCGGCAGGATGGTGTTTCTATCTATCGTGCAGCCTGGCAAGCAGTTCTAGCTGGAGAGAATACTGAGCGCGTCTCCTTGCTTTTAAAAGCGATGCCGCCGGTTTGCTGGGCATTTTTGCCAGAGAGCGAAATGAAACCCTCAGTGCTGCAAAACGTTCTGCTCTCTTTTCTAAATCGCACCCTTGATGCTTTTGTGCGAGAGAGCCTGTCTTCAACATCGCTCCTTCCGGCACGCCCCGGCCGTAGTATGCCTTCCAAAAAGGTAACTTTACCAGAGCAGTGGCTGCAAGCCCTTTCTTCAAAAGACCCGGTGCTTGTGGCAGCCCCCACCGAACTACAACATTTTTCTGCGACGCTACATGGCTGGCTTGATCAGATTCGTCCCGTCGAGACGGATGCCGCGTTTCGTACCTGCTTCCGGCTTGACGCGCCGGGTGAAGACGACGGAAAGAGTTCCGATTGGCGCATCAGTTTCCAACTTCAGGCCAATGACGATCGGAGCTTGCTGGTCCCGGCTGAGATGGTCTGGAAGGAGCGTTCAGGCACCCTCACCTTTCTTAAACGCAAATTTGAGAATCCGCAGGAGCGCCTGCTTGCCGATCTTGGCAAAGCTAGCCGCCTTTTCCCTACCATCGAGGAAAGTTTAAAAACCGCCCGTCCGGTGGGGCTAAAGCTAAGCACCGAGCAGGCATACACCTTTCTGCGTGAGTCTGCCCCATTGCTTGAACAGAGCGGTTTTGGTGTACTTGTGCCACCATGGTGGCAAAAACCCTCGGCCCGCCTGGGCGCGAAATTGAAGGTGAAATCGAAGGCAGATGCACAAACGGGCTCAGGACTGCTGGGGCTGAGGAATATTGTCAAGTATGATTGGACAATCGCGATAGGCGATACGGAGCTCTCAACCGAAGAATTTGAGAATCTGGTCAATCTGAAGGTTCCGCTTATCAAAGTACGTGGCCAGTGGGTTGAATTGCGCCCGGAGGAGGTTGAAGCCGCCATCGCCTTCTTCCAGAAAAAACATAGCAACGGGCAGATGTCGCTCGGTGACGCTCTGCGTATCGGCCTGGGACAGGAAGCGTCTGAACTGGGCCTTCCGGCGTTGGACATTGAGGGCGATGGCTGGATCAAAGAGCTATTGGACAGGCTGACCGGCAATAGCAAAATAGCTCCTATCAAAACGCCCTCAAACTTTCATGGAAAGCTCCGCCCATATCAACTCAAGGGCGTTTCCTGGCTGGCATTCCTCAAACAATTCGGCTTCGGGGCTTGTCTGGCAGACGACATGGGACTGGGCAAAACTATAGAGCTAATAACGCTATTGCTGCACGACCGCGATAAACAAATAAAAATGCCTGGTCCAGCCCTCCTCATATGCCCGATGTCTATCGTAGGTAACTGGCACAAAGAACTGCAGAGATTCGCGCCATCCCTCAACGTCATGGTTCACCACGGCCACGAACGACTCTCGGGCGAAGCGTTTGAACAAGAGGCGAAACGGCACGATATCGTGATCACCACCTATTCACTGGCGCTGCGCGACAAAGAACATCTTTCCCATCTTGAGTGGGAATACGTGGTTGTGGACGAGGCGCAAAATATCAAAAACGATGCCGCCAAGCAGACCCAGGCCATAAAAAAGCTGAACGCCGGGCATAAGATCGCACTCACAGGCACGCCAGTAGAGAACCGGCTCTCCGAACTCTGGTCAATCATGGAATTTTTGAATCCCGGCTATTTAGGTTCTGGCACGGATTTTCGTAAAAATTTTGCTATTCCTATCGAGCGATACCGTGACTCAAACCGCTCAGAAGCGCTCAAACGCTTGATCCAGCCATTTGTGCTGCGCCGTTTGAAGACAGACAAGACCATTATCGCGGACCTACCTGATAAAATGGAGATGAAGGTATTCTGCAACCTCACCCAGGAACAGGCATCACTGTATGAGGCTGTAGTGCAGGAGATGCTGGCAAAAATCGAAGAATCGGAGGGTATCGAACGCAAGGGACTGGTGCTTTCCACCCTGCTAAAACTTAAGCAGGTATGCAACCATCCAGCCCATTTTGTTGCTGATGGTAGCGCCTTACCTGGCCGTTCAGGTAAACTGGCCCGCCTTGAGGAAATGCTCGAAGAGGCCCTTGAAGAGGGTGACAAGGCATTAATTTTCACCCAGTTCGCCGAGATGGGCACGCTGCTTCGCCAGCATCTCCAGGAAACATTGGGGCGCGAGGTGCTTTTTCTCCACGGCGGCACGCCAAAAAAGCAGCGCGATATCATGGTACAGCGCTTTCAAGAGGACCGTCGTGGAGCGCCGCTGTTCATCCTTTCGCTGAAGGCTGGCGGCGTGGGCCTTAACTTGACGGCAGCCAACCATGTCTTTCATTTTGATCGCTGGTGGAACCCCGCGGTGGAAAATCAAGCAACCGATAGAGCCTTTCGTATCGGGCAGAAAAAGAATGTACAGGTACACAAATTCGTCTGTATCGGCACATTGGAAGAGCGTATCGACCAGATGATAGAGCAGAAGAAAGAGCTTGCTGAAAGCATCGTTGGAAGCGGAGAGAACTGGCTTACCGAGATGTCTACGGCACAACTCAAAGAGCTTTTCGCCCTGAGTCGAGAGGCAGTAGGAGAGTAAACAATGGGACGATGGAGAGATAGAGACTACTGGGACTATTATGAACCATCCATACCAAAAAGAGTTGAGGGTGGTATCAAGACCAAAAGCGAGCGCGGCGAGATTGGCGAAACCTGGTGGTCCAAACGCTGGATAAAAGTGTTGGAGTCTTTCAGTATGGGCACACGGCTGACCCGTGGTCGCTCTTATGCGCGCCAGGGACAGGTCGTCTCAGTTGACGTTGAACCAGGTATTGTCAAGGCGAAAGTTCAGGGATCACAACCCAAACCTTATAACGTCAAGATACGCCTGGAGCCGCTCACAGACCAGGATTGGGATAAGGTTACAGAAGCCATGGCTTCTCAGGCAATTTTTGCGGCAAAACTGCTGGCAGGCGAGATGCCTCAGAATATAGAGGAAGCCTTTGCGTCAGTGCACATCTCGCTTTTCCCTACCGCTCTCAGCGAATTGTATACCGACTGCTCCTGTCCAGACTGGGCCAATCCTTGCAAGCATATCGCCGCCGTCTATTACCTGTTAGCCGAGCGTTTCGACGAGGACCCATTCCTGATTTTCAAATTGCGCGGTCGTACGAAGGAACAGATTATCGCGGTGCTGAGAGAGAAACGTGCTGCAACTTCACCAATGGGAGATATTTCATCGAGCGCGGATGCTGTCTCTGCTGAAGAAGAGCATCTCTTATCTCTCGAGGAACATCTCGACGCATTCTGGCAGGAAGACGAGGCAATAGACTCCTTTACTGTAAACCTCAGCGCTCCCACGATTGACAAGGCAGTTCTTAAAAGGCTGGGAGATGCTCCTTTCACAATCGGAAATAGTAATATTGCTTCCTTATTAGCAAAGGCCTATGACACGGTGGATGCCGCTGTTTCAAAGAAGATAGCGGGGGTATAATAGCGGTATCTTCATCGACGTTGAACATCAGTCACAGGAGAGGGTAATCCTGCATGCGTAACCTGCCTACGGGAACCATTACACTGCTCTTCACCGATATCGAGGGGTCTACACACTTGCTCCACCAACTGGGTGACGACTATGCTGAGGTGTTGATGCAGTGTCGCCGCCTCCTGCGCGTGGCCTTCCAGATGTATCTCGGTCACGAGGTGGACACGCAGGGGGATGCTTTCTTCATCTCCTTTACCCGCGCCAGCGATGCCATCGGGGCCGCCATGACCGCACAACGCAGTCTCGCCGCCCATCCCTGGCCGCAAGGTGTGGAGGTGCGTGTGCGCATGGGAATGCACACTGGCGAACCGCAACTCTCCGCCGAGGGCTACGTTGGTATGGATGTGCATCATACTGCTCGTATCATGAGCTCTGCGCA
>CATPCK010000548.1 GCA_955652655.1 uncultured Ktedonobacteraceae bacterium
ACTATAGACAACAGGGTCTCGCGCCACTAGTATAACATACTTATCCTCTACATCAGAAAAATGCTTGCAAAGTGAGATGAGATATTCACGTGATGGCAACATCTCTATCTATTAGAGACCATTAAACGAGACGCAATGAATAAGGAGAGAACTCTATGAAATACATGTGTAGGTTTTATCACCTTCTAGATGACACGTCTGGCATGCAAGGCCCCTTCCCTCTTGCTGACGCGAAGTGATTGTGCACTTCGCGTCAGCAAGAGGGATTGCCGAAGGCCATCAGGTACGGAACGCAGCGCGCACATTGGCGTCAGCCAGGAAGTAGGCCAGGATCACAATGGGAATGATCATACCGACCACAACGGACCAGAAGTTAGCATGTGGTTGGGTGAAAGCAAACACACTGTCGATCAGGCTGATAATCTCGATGATCACCGTGGCCCAGAAGGCCCAACGCTTGAGAGTCCACAATCCCCAGGCGAACAGGAGTGAGACCAGCCCCACCACCAGGAAAATGCCTGCCAGGACTCCTGCTACAGCACTCACAGTGGCGCCAGTGATGGCGTATCCATTGACTGTAGTCCCTGCGCTATTGGCAGCCGCGATGACAGCCACAAGCGCCAGGATACCTAAGATCAGAAAGAATATGCCCTGGATCGCTACCAGGATCGCTATAATCGAGACTCCGAGTGGACGCCTGCGAGGCGCCTCCATTGTCGTGTTTTGCATGTGCTTCTCCTTGTTCGAAATCTGGACAAACTTATGAAGACTGGACAAACTAGGAAGACTGCATACAGCATCAAGTATTCTACTCGCGAAGAAGCCGGGAGAATGAGCGCTTTCGCACTGAGAAGCACTTCTTATACATACTACTGAAGAAGTTACTTAACCAGTATAATCTCCTCTGTATGGGAAGTCAACCTCTCGTATTCACTCATGTAAGATCGGCGGAACACTATTCGCAACCCTCTCCAACCCCTGGTATGTCTCATAATAGCTTATGCCATTTGAAGCCCAAACAAACCAAAAACGAGCGGCCAGGAACAAAGCACTGGCACCAAAATTAACACCAGAGTCAGTAGCCATAGACAGTCAAACATCGATACATTTAGACAAAAAAGCCCCTCTGTACGCTTGAAAGCGAGCTCCTGAAGGACTGGACAACCTCGGAAAAGGAGACTATACTCGCCCCATGATAATAGGAGTAAGTCAAATTACGTTACATTTGCCGGATAGTCAATCGTTAAAAGATAAACGGCAGATCATTAAATCTGTTTTGGCCAGGATTCGTAACCGCTTTGAAGTGGCGATTGCCGAAGTCGAGGAGCAGGATCTCTGGCAAATAGCCGTCCTTGGAGTGAGCTGCGTGAGTAATAATAGGCAGCACGCAGAAGATATTTTGGGGCAGGTACGCCGTTATATAGAAGAGACGCGCCCGGATATTATCGTTAGTAATGTTGAAAATGAGCTTATCAGCTGGTAAAAAAATATGCCGTTATCACAAATAGACGCTACGCCGCAGCACCATTCGCCGGAAGCAGCCTATGTACTTGGGGTTCGGGTTGATCGCCTTTCACAGCGCCAGGCCCTCGACAGCATCGAGCAGATCATCGCGCAGTGGAGAGCCAGTGACTATGCGCAGGTATGCCAACAGATTGTGACTGCCAATCCAGAGTTTGTCATGGAGGCACAGCACAATAAGGACTTTCGTACAGCGATCAATGCCGCCGCGCTCAGCGTAGCCGATGGCATGGGAGTCGTCTGGGCGACGCGCTATATAGGGCGACCCGTGCCTGAGCGTGTGACGGGTACCGACCTGCTGCCAGAATTAGCGCGGCGCTGTGCCGTGGCCGGCTATCGTTTCTACCTGCTCGGCGCCGCGCCAGGGATTGCGGAAGGCGCTGGCGCGCGTTTGCAAGAGCTAGCGCCGGGCCTGGCGATCGCGGGTACGTATGCCGGTTCACCTGCACCCAACGAGGAAGAAGAGATCATTGAACGGGTGCGAGCAGCCCACGCCGATGTGTTATGTGTAGCGTATGGCGCCCCCGCGCAGAATCTGTGGATATGGCGCAATCTCGCGCGGCTGCCGGTAGCGGTGGCAATAGGGGTTGGCGGTGCCTACGACTTTCTCTCGGGACGCCAACAACGAGCACCGGTATTTCTGCGCAAGATGGGCCTGGAATGGCTCTACCGGCTCTATCGTGAGCCGCGGCGCTGGCGGCGTATGCTGGCTTTGCCTCGCTTTGCAACGCGGGTGATTTTGAGGGGACGGAAGAATCATGACGCTTGACCTATCGCTACCTGGCCTCACCAGTTCGCGTTTCCGTTCGCTCATCAGCAATTTTAGCGGCAAGCGTGTCCTCGTCATTGGTGACATGGTAGCGGATGAATACCTGATCGGCAGACCTACCCGCATCGCCCGTGAAGCCCCTGTCTTGATCCTGGAATTGAGCGAGGAACGTATTGTGCCGGGAGGAGCGACCAATGTGGCGGTCAATGCTTGCACTTTAGGCGCAGAAGTCTTCCTGGCGGGCGTCGTAGGCAATGATATTCCTGGCGACAGTCTGCGCCGTGCCATCAGCGAACTGGGCATGCACCAGGAGGGCCTTGTCACTGATTCCTCTCGCCCCACTTCAACAAAGACGCGCATTGTGGCGGGAAGCCCTCAGATCGTCCAGCAACACATCGTGCGTATCGACCGCGTGGACGCCTCCGAGGTTGGTGAGCCAAGCAAAGGGCAGATTCTCGACTACATACGCGAGGTCTTGCCCTCTATGGATGCAGTTATCATGTCGGATTATGAGAACGGCATGATCAGTCCCGATATTATCAACGTAAGCATTCCAATGGCACGCGAGCAGCATAAGATCGTCGTGGTAGACTCGCATGGCTCGCTTTCCCGCTTCCAGGGAGTGACCGCGCTGACGCCGAATCAGCCAGAGGCGGAACTCTCGTTGGGGATGACCATCAGAACACGGGCTGATCTGCACGAAGCGGGACACAGGCTGCTCGAGGGTAGCCACGCGCAGGGAGTGCTGATTACGCGCGGCGCCGAGGGGATGAGCCTCTTTGAAGCTGACAAGGCCCCGCTGCATCTACCTATCCACCAGCTTGATCACGCGAGCGAGATCGTAGATACGAATGGGGCAGGCGATACCGTCGCCGCTACCTTTACCGTTGCCTTGACCACTGGCGCCAGTATGGCGGAGGCTGCCTATATCGCCAACGTCGCGGCTGCCCTGGTGGTTCGCCGCCTGGGTTGCGCCAGTAACACACCAGAAGAATTGATGAGCGCAATCGTATGAGTAACGTTTTACGCGAAACTGAACAGAAGATACTTGATCGCGAAGAGCTGGCCAGAGTGGTAAAACGCCGGCAGCAGTCGGGAGAGCGTGGCGTCTTCACCAATGGCTGTTTTGACCTGCTGCACCTGGGGCATGTACGCTATTTGAAAGAAGCCAGGGCGCAGGGCGATTTCCTGATCCTGGGACTCAACAACGATGCCGGGGTTCGCGTCCTGAAAGGCGCGGGAAGGCCGCTGGTGCCGGAACAAGAGCGGGCAGAAATCCTGGCGGCGCTCAATTGTGTTGATTACATAACAATCTTCGCTGAGCCGACAGCTGGTCCGCTCGTACACCTGCTACAGCCAGCAATCTATGTCAAGGGCGGTGATTACGCGAACGCGAACAGCGATCAGCCTGATACCGGCCGTTTACCAGAGGCAAAGGTTGTCCAGGAATACGGTGGCAGCGTGCGTCTAATCCCATATCTGCCACACCACTCGACAACCGAATTGATCGCGGCCATTAAACGGCTTCCCGAGCGATCTTCATGATATCGAAATAGTGGGCGATGGCGTTCGAAGCGTGCTTTCCATGTTCTAGCTCCAGCAACGCCGCCGTCCAGGGAGACCATAGTATCATGGCGAAAGACTCAATTGAAGAATCAAAAAATGATATAGAAGCGGTTCCCGTCGTGACGGCTGGCACTGCTGGAACGACACCGGAACCATCACCCATACCTTTGGAAGAAAGCGCCGCGGGAGAGACGCTCCCCGGCGAGCGGCAGCACATCGTCAAGTCAGCAACGCTCGTCATGCTCGGTAACCTGGGCAGCAGTGTGATGGGGATGGTGCGGCAGCAAGTAGTGGCTTCGTTTGGACAGGGCATTGCCAGCCCTTTCCTCTCCGCCATCACCCCTGCCCAGACCTTCAACGATTTCCTGATCAATGGTTCAATCAATGGAGCCTTAGTGCCGACATTTAACGACTATGCCGAGCCTGAAAAGCGCGAGCAACTGCGCCGCCTGGTCTTCACGATCGTGAATCTTGTCTTTCTCATAATGTTGGTGTCGGCTATTGTCTTTCTCTTTATCGCCCCCTGGTTTATCAATACTATACAGGTGCCCGGCTATACCCCACAGGAGAGACTGCTTACCACGCAGTACGCGCGCATCATCTTTTTCTCGCTGCTCGCACTGGGACCCTTCGCGGTTCTGCAGGCCGCTCTCTTTGCGCGTAAAGAATTTGGCTGGCCGGCCGTAGCTACGGCCGCGTATCATATTGGCATCATTATTGGGGCCATCGTTGGTGCGCTCGCTGGTGAACATTACCTGGGGCAATATGGGTTGGCCTTTGGGGTATTGCTGGGCGCGGCTGGCGAAATTGCTCTACTGCTGCCAGGATTGCGCAACCAGCGGCTGCGTTACATGTTTGTGCTCGATCTGAAGCAGCCAGCGTTGCGCCGCATTCTGAGTCTCTACAAGTGGATTGCCCTCAGTTTTCTGGTCAGCGCCTTTTTTATCATTCTGGATCAAAGCCTCGCCACGAGGACTCCCGGTGCTGGCAGTGATCCAGGCGCGGCCAACTATCTCGCCATGCGCCTCTCCACCACGCTGATCCAGTTTCCAGCAGGATTAGTTGCCACTGCACTATCGGTAGCCGTGCTGCCGACGCTGACAGAGCACGCCAGAGCAATAGACAATGAACGCTTCAAGAAGACGCTGCTGCTGGGTTTCCGCCTGGGCTTGCTCCTGATGATTCCCGCCGCTGCCGGCCTCATGGTGTTAGGTTTGCCGATAGTATCCCTACTCTATCAACATGGCAGATTCACCGTCCACAATGCACAGCTCACATCACTTGCGCTGGTGCTCTACGCGTTCCAACTGCCCTTTGTGGCGATTGATCAGCTCTTGCTCTCGGCGTTTTACGCTCGAAAAAATACCATCACCCCGGTCATCGTTGGCTTTGTCTGCTATGGCAGCTATCTCGCCGTCGCCCTGCCCTTCTGGCAGACCATCGGCATGCCTGCGCTCGTTGTTGCCAACACAGTGCAGAACTCGCTCCATGCTGTCATCCTACTAGTGTTGTTGCGCGTGGCAATAGGCTCTCTACGCCTGCGCGAGATCATACCGGCCTTCTTAAAAATCAGCGCAGCAACCATCGCCATGGTTGCCGTCGCCTGGGGTCTACAGGTGCTATTGGGCCATATACGGCTCTTCTCGCTCAATCATTTGAGTGGCCAATTTCTGACTGTGTTAGTGCCCGGCCTCGTCGCTGTAGGGGTCTACGCCGGCGGAGTGCTGCTGTTACGTGTGGAGGAGGTTGGCATGATGAAGAGGATAGTGATGACGAAGTTAGGGAGGCGGAGCACCCTGTAGGGGCGCAATTCATTTTTTTCCCAGTTCCTCCACCACCCTCTTAATCCCTGAAACTACATCATAGAGCGCATTGTCAAGATTCGACCAATCAGTCACAGGTCTTGCATCTCTGGGCAATGCCTGGAGTTTGGCGAAGGGTTCATCATGCCAGTCGCATTGGCGCAGGATAACTGGGATGACACGAACCTCACCTTTTTCATGCCTCTCTAGAGCATGTCTTACTTCAACTCTATTTGAATAATCAGAAGCTATGAAAGCTCTACTCACCAGAAGCAGAATGATGTCAGCCGTATCAAGATGTGAGCTAATCGCCTGTTCCCAGAGTTTACCTCCGCTTATCTGGCGGTCGTGCCAGCAAACTATGCGATTCTGCCGCTTCAATACACTAAGGCCCTTCTCTAATTCATCTCGCAATTTTTCATCTTCACGCGCATAGGAAAAGAGGATTTCGATAGGCTTCTTCTCAGGCTCAGGTTGATTTGAGGACATAAACGTACTCCCAAACTACAAAGTTAACAATGCTCATCCCTACTTATTTACCTGAGTATATGTGCTGCAATGATTATTATCAAGCTTGCGAGTAACTTATCTAATTTTAAGCTATCTTCAAAAAAAGATAAGAAAGTGATTTG
>CATPCK010000549.1 GCA_955652655.1 uncultured Ktedonobacteraceae bacterium
CGAATAGCACACATCTCATCAGGTATATCACTGAGAACATCGGGGGGAACTGAAAAGCGGAATAATGCATCTGTCATTTTTTTACGCTGAAATCGCTTTTTCCCTATTAGATCATCAATATCATCTAGTGTATGTGCTGCGAATTTCCTCTTATCCCGTAACTCAGCCCCTTGAGAAAAGTACCCCAGAGAGCGAGTTTCCAGACAAGCGTTTCCCCAGTTTCCGCATCTAATGGATCAATCATTCGTATTTCCTGCTCATTAATCGTAATCGCCCAGGGGCTCTCTCGCGAGTCTGCAACCTGATCGATAGATAAGGGCGCGTAGTGAGTAATGGGAGGTTTCACTTCCTCTGAATTATGTAATGGGCGATACACGATGGTAAAAGCTGGAAACTCATTCTTGGGAAATAATATCCATCGCAAATTTGAGAAATTCGTTATTCGAAATACACAATGGTGAGTGAAAAAGCGTTCACGATAGTTGTGACCAAGCAAATTGAAAAGGCTTGTCGCAGGAAGTATAAAGCCCACAATACCATTGGAACGAAGTAAATCAGTAACTAACCCGCTAAATGCCTCAGCAACACGTTTTCTGCTTACAGGACGCTCTGCTTTATTCCTAGTGTCCTCCATCCATTGCCAGACAAGTTCTTCTCCGTTCTTGTCTTTCAATTCGATCCAGGGGGGATTGCCAATAATCACGTCAAATGTTAGACCCTGCCGCCAGAATTGCCCATCATAGTGTATTCCTTCGATGTCAAAGAAGTCGCTATGAAAAATCGTCGTATTATGCAGCGTGGGAAAGTGAAACTCTATCTTTTGCAGTTCATGTGGGTCTACATAGTTGAGCAGTGTTAAAATGAGGCTGAATTCGGCAACATAACATGCGTCTAGTTCTCGCTCCACGCCGTAAATATTGCACAACAATGCTTTGAGCGTTTCATCGGATAACTTTGACTTCCCACTTTTTGCAAGTTCAGCTTCTATAAGCCGCCGGTAGGCCAGGACAAGAAAAACGCCTGATCCGCAGGCAGGATCAAGAATTTTTGTCTCTTCAGTCAGGGGTTTGACGCTATTTACCTCGGACAAAAGGTAATCTGCCAGGATTTCAGGAGTGTAGATGGCACCTTTCTTTCTGGCATCCTCTATAAATTGCTCGTAGACTTCCGACAGAATCTCAATTGGAATGTACGCAAAATTGTAGGCTTGAAAGTCAAGATGCAATTGTCGAATGACCGTGTTATTATGCTCATGGACAGTCTCATCCCCCAGAAAAACCGAGGCGGTTAACTGAATATGTAGATCTGTTGGCGCATCTGTCTGTGTAAAGTCAATGGGAAAGATTTTGCCATTGAAGCGGCCCTCCAAAGCTACAATGAGCTTAGATAGACCATCAGTAGTAGCAGCTTGGCTGAACACGCTTGCCTTCTTTATCTGCTGCTCTCGTAACCATGCTTCAGTCAGAATCTCTCTATCCCATAGATAACGAATATAAACGTATTTGCCAATCAAAGCATGAGCAACAGAGGCATCCAGCCCTTGATTTTTCAGTTCTTTGCCGAGTTGACGCAAGTTCTTTAGTAACCGCTTGTCCACTCGTTCCTGCTCATCAAGTTGATTTTTGTACTTCCCCTTTTGCCAGATACGCCCAGTATCAATGGCTTCAGATGAAAATTCGGCTAACAAAAGACGGAGATCATCAAGCGGAAATTCGTCCAGAAATCCTTTGTTCGGGTCTTTCTCAGAATACTTAAATCCGGTATAGACCCTTACCTGGTGTGGTAGCAGGACAATTACGTATGGAGCATAGAACAGATTCCAGAGGCTTCGATGGATGCTCTGGGCCTGCTCGAGGTCTTTTGCTTGCGCGACGTAAACAGCCGGACGATCTACTATAACTTTTTGTGAAAGAGCAGGGCTTGCCTGGAAAACATAGATACCACTCACTCCTGCATCGCGAGCAGCCCGAAAAAGATGAGCGGTTTCAGGTTCAAATGCGCTTACATCAGAACGGTAGTGAGGTGACTGCTCATAATTAAGCTCATTAAGTAGTGTGCTTAACAACATGAACGTTTTCTCCTACCTTCGCTAATGAAATGTTTCAAACATAAGTTTGAGATGGATAAAGAAGCTGAACATCTTCGATAACCTTTTCACGAATCTCGCTGAGAATAATGGGCATAACGAGTTGACCACGTGAGAGTGCATCAATGAGAACAGATTGTCCCTGCTCGGTAGCGCAGCGCGCTATGATAGAACCATTGATACTTAACAGAACGAAATCTTGCAATGGATCTTTATCTGGTAAAACATTGCGTAAGTTCTGTATAGCTGTTTTAATAGTTTTCATAGACCAATAAGCATCGAGTAACTGTTTGATGAAGCGAAAAGCAAGTAAGTCCTCAAAAGAGTAAAGCCGTTGTGAGCCTTTCCCCTGAGCAGGCCGTATGCTTGGTTTGATGATATTGCTCTTGTCTAGATCATCTATCTGTTTCTGTGTGAGTTTATAGATTTGTTTGATATCCGCTGCGGTATACACTTGCATATTTCGAAACCCTCATGAGTTCTTCGCAATACATTCTTACTTTTTATAATACTTGATAATTCGTTCAAAAGCAATAAGCATCCAAATAGAAATAAGGATAGATGAGTTAATTATGGAAGTCGAGGAATGACACAGCCCGGGTGGCGAAAAAGGCGCCAGCGCACCCGGTGGAGTGATACAATACTATTTGACAAAGGATACTACTCGCAAGGAGCATACCTCTTCAATCTGGATGCTCGTAGACGAAAGAAGGGCGGAAAGCACTATGTCCCAGCAGGAACCTGTTCGCTCTATGCTCACAACTTCTGATGTTGCTCAATTGCCGGTGCGTGAGCGTGTCGGTCTGGCTATCCAGGCAGCAGATGCGGCCACTGTGATTAGCAGGATACGCGAGGCAGAGCAGGCCGGTATTCAACAGATCTGGATGACACAATCGGTGGGCATGCTGGATACCCTGACGCTCTTTGCCGCCGTGGCAACGCAAACGACGCGTATCCGCTTGGGCACATCAATCGTGCCGGTTTATCCGCGCCATCCCCTGGTGATGGCACTGCAAGCCGCTACTATTAATGATCTTGCACCGGGACGCTTGCGCCTGGGTGTGGGTACCAGTCATGTCCAGGTGATAGAAAACATCTATGGCCTCTCGATGCCGTCGCCCCTGGCGTATTTGCGTGAGTATGTCGAAGTGATGCGGCAAGGGCTGTGGGAAGGGCGCGTGAATCATCAGGGTAGATTCTTCAAGGTGGCTGCCTCTCTCCCGCGCCCGGCACAGATTCCCTTGCTCATCTCGGCGCTGGGCGAGAAGGCGTTTCACCTGGCTGGCGAAATTGCCGACGGCGCGATTTCGTGGGTCTGCCCGGTCCCCTATCTGCTCGATACAGCCCTGCCTGCGCTGCGAGCGGGGGCCGAGGCCCAGCATCGCCCCGTTCCACTGCTTGTCGCGCATATCCTGGTGGCAATGAGTACCGATGATGCGGCAGTGCAGGCAGCAGCAACGCCGCGCATTTCCTTCTACACGAAAGCGCCATTTTACGCGCACATGTTTGCGTCGGCGGGCTTTCCTATTGCCGCGGATGGAACTGGTGTCGATGCGCTCGTGAAAGCGCTGGTGGTTGCAGGGAACGAAGCTCAGGTGGAGAAGCGCCTGCGCGAGCTGCTCGCGAGCGGCCTGGACGAGCTGCTGCTGATGCTGGTGCCTGTCACAGACGAGGCACGCGAGCGCGAGCAGCTCGTGCAGGTGATCGCTTCGCTCTAATTAAGAGTATTCTATAGGTAACATCATCCTTTAGTGAGGATACATCCCACCATCGACAAGGAGCGTTTGGTTGGTCATGTAGGAGTTGACAACAAGCATCATGATTGCTTCAACAACGTCTTCCGGCTTGCCAAGCCTGCCAACAGGGATGTGCGACACAAGTTCTCGTTCGGCACCTGGCCCGCCTGGGAGCATGCCTGTATCAGCAATCAAGGCGGGGGCTACTGCGTTGACC
>CATPCK010000550.1 GCA_955652655.1 uncultured Ktedonobacteraceae bacterium
CTCCCACTGCTGTTTGAGCTATTGCTGGCGCATCCGGAGAGCGCCAGCATACAGACGACAATGATACCTGTGCACGCAAAAAGAGTCTTCCTGATAAGCATGTGTTGCACCTCTTCACGAAATATGCGAGATAACGACGGTTGAGAAAGGAAAATGCTCTACACCTCCTGCATCCTGCGTTGTGTTGACCTGTTGTGCGCAAAAGACTCATGTGCTTTCGCCTTTTGTGAGCTTCGAGTTCCCAGCATCGAGCTGAGACCCCGGTTCTGACGGCAGATCAGTTATCTCGGCTGGTTCACCTCCTTCGTCTTTATGTGAGTAGAACTTGCGAGTCAATACCTTGCCCCGCCGCGCAAGTCCGATCACGCCTCCCGGCTCAAAGAGCAGGAAGACAACAATGAGCAGGCCATAAAGAAGGGCGTTCAGGTCGCCGCTGCTGATGATGCCCGAACCGCTTGCAACGGGCAGCAGGGAGAAATGATCGATGACCAGCGGCAATCCGAACACGAATGCTGCTCCAAGTAGTGATCCCCAGACACTGGCGATTCCGCCGATGATGATGGCTGCGATGAACTGGATCGAAAGCGCCAGGCTCCAGTAATTGGGGATGATATACCGGCTGTACGAGGCAAACAGCGCGCCCGCGATACCGGCCAGGAACGACGAAAGGATGAACGAGCCCATCTTCGCCTCAAACAGGTTGACGCCCATAATGGTTGCACCTGTTTCATTATCGCGCACTGCTCTGAAGGCGCGCCCGGCGCGCGAACGCATGACGTTGTACACAAAGAGAGCCGCCAGCACTAAAACGACCAGGATCAGCAAGAAATATTGCTGGCCGGACGTTAACGCAAGGCCAAAGAAGGAGTTTTGCTGGTCGAATGTCGCATCGCCTATTGCCGGCACGGGGAAAGCGCGCCCTTGCGGGCCACCTGTGATACTGCGAGCATTCAGAAAGATATATTGCCCGATGAAGATCAGCGAAAGCGAGACAATACCCAGGTAAAAGCCTTTCAGCCGCAGAGCTGTCGGGCCAATCAGCGCCCCGGCGAGCGCGGCCACAATGCCTGCTACCGGGAGCCAGATAATGAATGGGAGACCCAGTCCGAGCGGATCAAGCGGAGAAGATGGCACGTTCCCGCCGAGATAGGCAGCAGTGTATGCGCCAATGGCCATAAAGAAGGCGATGCCCAGTGAAACTTGACCTGTATAACCCGAAAGCACGTTGAGCGCAATCGTCGCAATCGCCGCAATCAGCGTATAGTTGACAATCGTGAACCAGTCATCGTTCGCTACAGAGAAGAAGACCAGGATAACTGCGACAAGCAGAATAACAGCAATCCAGCGCGAGATCCTTCCTCCCAGTAAGCGTGACGACGGTGCGGCGGTGGATGCAGGGGTGGAAGGAGTGCCGGTTTTTGGTTGTGCGCTCATATGCGTTCCACCTTTCTTGTCCCGAACAGGCCGTAAGGTCGAATGAGCAGCACAAGAATCATAACCAGGTAGGGAGTAATCTGGTGAATGCCCGCGCCCAGGAAGCTGGCGACGTGGCTTTCGTAACCGGCAGTCAGATCCTGCACCAGTCCAATGATGATTCCACCGACGACTGCCCCGGTGATTGAGTCAACGCCGCCCAGGATGATGGCAGGGAAGGCCAGCAGCGCGGCGCCTCCCAGCGTCGGGTCCATTGCATAGGAACCTATAGCCAGAAAGACCCCGCCAATGGTGGCAATGGCGGCGGCTATCCCCCAGGCCAGCGCGTACACCGCGCGAATGTTGATACCTACTGCCAGCGCGGCTTCCTGGTCGAGCGCTGTAGCACGCATTACCAGCCCATAGCGGGTGTACTGGAAGAAATAAAAAAGGATGGCGCACAGCATGATCGTCACGAAAATTGTCAGCAGGTCGTTCGAACCAAAGTGGACGCCGCCAATGTTAAAACCGCTCGTGATTGTAAATGGCGCGGCTGCCGGGATAGGATTCGATCCCCATATCACGATGACAGAGGTGTGCAGGATAGTACCCAGGCCAATGGTAATCATCAAGATGGAGAAGACCGGGCGGCCAATCATGTGCTGCAAGACAAAGCGCTCGAAAAGGAGACCGATCACTACAGTCACCACGACACCTGCCAGTACTGCAACAATGAAGTTCAGATGCCAGTCGAAGACTGCTGACGAAACAACATAGGCTCCCACCAACAGCAGCTCACCTTGAGCAAAGTTGATGACCTCACTGGCTTTGAAAATAATGGAGAAACCCAGTCCGATCAGGGCATAGATACAACCCAGCGCAATACCCGCGAAGGCTATTTGAAGAAAATAAGCCACGTTCTTTCCTTTCTCTGCTGTTCGCGATACTATGCGTGATGTTCTTCAGTTGAGATGGGCAGAGCGGGGGCGGTTCCACTGCCGAACTCTTCGCCCAGGTAGGCTTTGATGACGTCGGGATTGGCCTGCACCCCAGCCGGTGTTCCTTGCGCGATGATGCGCCCAAAATCGAGGACCAACACCCTATCCGCGATGCCCATAACCAGCGCCATATCATGTTCAACCAGTATCTGTGTGATGCCAAGCTGCTCTTTGATATCGAGAATGGCGGCTGCGATATCCTCGGATTCTTCGAGTCCCATGCCCGCCACCGGTTCATCCAGCAAGAGCAGTTTGGGTTCCAGAGCAAGCGCGCGGGCTATATCAGCGCGTTTTTGCAACCCATAGGGCAGGCTGCCCAGCGGCTGGTTTTGCAGGCGCTGCAACCCCAGCAGATCGAGCAGGTGCAGGCAGTAGGCACGGTTGCTTTTTTCTTCATTGCGAGTTAAACCAAGGTAGATTCCACCGAGCACGATGCCACTGCGCATACGTGTATGCCGGCCAAGCAGGAGATAATCAAGCACCATCATAGTGGGAAACTGTCCAAGATTCTGAAAGGTGCGGGCGATGCCAACGCGCGCTACCTGGGGTGTTTTGAAATGCAGGAGATCTCGCTCATCGAACGTCACCCGGCCAGTAACGGGCTGGTAGACACGCGATAGCACGTTGAACAGGGATGTTTTCCCCGCGCCGTTCGGCCCAATCACCGCGAACAATTCTCCGGGCTGCACCTGGAACGAGACATCCGTCAGCGCTTTGACACCGGCAAAGTGTACCGAAACTCCCTCAACGGTGAGCAGGGGTGAAATATCCGCCTTGAGGGAATGTTCTCCGGTTGGCGCATCGCTCATATGGCCCATCTCCTTGTAGGTCGTCGCTGGCGAAGCGTACTCATATTGTTACGCTCTCCTCCTTCGTGCAGCCCCAGGTAGAACTTGCGCACGCTTTCATCCTGAAAGAGTTCGGCGGCGGGTTGCGCCAGCACTACTTTACCAGTTTCTAAAACATAGCCATGATGAGCAATCGAGAGCGCCATCTGCGCATTCTGCTCCACCAGTAATACGGCAGTTCCACCGGCATTTATCTCAGAAATAATGGTACGAATTTGCTGTACCATGAATGGGGCCAATCCGAGTGAGGGTTCGTCCAGCAAGAGCAACTTCGGGTCTGACATCAGGCCCCGACCAATAGCCAGCATCTGTTGCTCACCACCTGAAAGATAGCCAGCATGACTTTTGCGGCGCTCACGCAGCAACGGAAACAGGTCCATAACTCGATCATAAGCGCGGCGCACGCTGGCTGCATCACGCGTAGCAATCGCGCCTGTACGCAGATTCTCCTCCACAGTCAGGTCAGCGAAGAGCCGCCGCCCTTCCAATACCTGGGAGATGCCGCGCTGGACGATTTGCGTGGTGTTAAGGCGATCGATCCGTTCTCCGTCAAAGAGGATGGTACCACGCACGATGCTGGCTTTGTGAATATGCAGCAACGCGGAAATCGCGCGCATGATGGTCGTTTTGCCGGCGCCATTCGCGCCGAGCAGCGCGACCACTGCCTTATCCTGCACCTCTAGCGAGACACCCTGCACGGCGGGAACAACGTTTTGATAGGTCACTGCGATATCCTGGAGAATGAGCATGGTATATCCTCCTTAATGTTGGCACCTCAGCATTCAGGTGATAGATAGCCCAGATGGATGAGAAGCCCACTTGACATCCTCCCCTCCCGTAGAACGGGAGGGGATTCCCAGTCCTCACGAACTGGGTTCCTTGTTCACCGAGTCTTGCCTGGACGAGCTTTCGCCCGGCCAGGTCTGACAGCCTCTCCGAAGGCAGACACCGCGAGCCCCGCGGCCAACACATTCTTAGCAGCATTGATATCTCGGTCATGGGCCACCCCACATTCGGGGCACACCCAATGCCGGATATCAAGGGAAAGGGAGTCCAGAATATGCCCACAGTCATGACATCGCTTGGAGGAGGGATAGAACTTGTCAATCTTGACCAGGGTGCGCCCATACCAGCGAGCTTTGTACTCCAACTGGCGGACAAACTCACCCCATCCAACATCGCTGATGGCTTTGGCAAGGCAGTGGTTCTGCACCATATACTTGACTTGCAGGCTTTCGACACATACGACTTGGTTTTCGCGTATGATGGTGGTCGAAAGCTTGTGCTGATAGTCACGACGTCTCTCAGCTATGCGAGCGTGGATGTTGGCCACCTTTTGACGTGCTTTGGCCCGGTTCTTGGAGCCTTGTTTCTTCTTGGACAGCTTGCGCTGAGCACGTGCCAGCTTCTTCTCCTCTTTGGCAAAAAACTTCGGATTGCCATGCGTGTGCCCATCGGAGGTGATGACCATCGACTTGAGTCCCAGGTCCAAGCCGACCATCTTGGGGGTCACTTGCAGAGGGGTGATCTCTTCTTCCACAAGCAGGGAGACAAAATAGCGTCCAACCGGATCTTTGGAGACGGTGACACGTGAAGGTGTAGCACCATCAGGCAAGCAACGAGACCACACCATGGACAAGGGCTGGTCCATCTTGGCCAGGGTGAGCGTCTTGCCGTCCCATTTGAAAGCCGTAGCCATGTAGGTTGCCGCTTGGTCGCCATGTTTCTTTTTGAAGGTGGGATAGTCTGTCCGACCTTCAAAAAAGTTGCGGAAGCCGCGGTCCAGATGGCGAAGAGACTGCTGAAGAGGAACAGAGGACACCTCGTTGAGCCAGGCGTACGCCTCTTGCTTTTTCAGCTCCGTCAAGCGCTGTGCCGTTGCCTCATAGGAGAGACGTTCGCCACGTTGATAGTAGGCATGCGTGCGTTCCCGCAACGCCCAGTTATAGACGTAGCGACAACAGCCAAACGTCTTGGCCAGGATCTGCACTTGTTCCTCGGTCGGATAGAACCGATACTTGTAGGCTTTTTGCTGCTTCATTGCTTACAGGATAGCCCGGATGCTGGAAGCTGTCAAGCGGTATCCCGTGCCCCAGCCCCAAACAAGGAACGGCCCTTTCATCTCCCCCTGCAACGGGGCGGGTCTTCCCGGGCCGCCTGATAATATAATATACGTTGATATACTGATGCATTCGCAGGTGTCCTGGAGTGCAGGAGGCTGCCGCCTTTTTGAACCCCGAAAAACTGATCGGCTTTACTCTATTGTAAATGAACGGCAGCATAATAACAATATGTTCATCCCCAAGTTAGAAGTAACAATTTGTTTACTTGAACAACGTGAATGAACCATCCTCGCCTCCCGGCGTTTAATGCTCTGAGTTC
>CATPCK010000551.1 GCA_955652655.1 uncultured Ktedonobacteraceae bacterium
CACAAGCGGCAGTGCTGCTATAAACTCCAATCCCCCATGTTGCGAGCGATGCCGTTCGTGGCGAGAACTGTGCATCCGGTAACGATGCAGTATCCTGTGTGAGTAGTCAGTTAACCATATAGTATTTCGAACTCACCTATATGCCTGAAATGATGAAGGCAACTATATCATAGAGTAATATGCTAAGTCTACGATTCGCATATATTGTATCAGAGTTACCAGGTTGATTCTGCAATTAAGTACAGGATGCTTGTTTACGCACAAACGGGTAAAAACTTGACAAGCATGGGAAAGATTGCTATGATGTCATAGCTATCGTGTACACAAAGAGAAAAACTCTTTGTGGTCAAAACCCCTCATGCTTCAATTAAAGCGAGGACACCCGCTCCACATACGTATTTGATCGATCTCACGAAGCACTTGATCTGATCGATAGCGCCATCATAAAGCTGGCCTGACTCGTTCGTATCTAGTTGGGATTGAATGACATAACGTCTGGGCAATGGAACTGTATAAGGAAGGCCTCCACCAACGCCTCCTACGTATCCGCCTGGAGTCTATATGTATGCAGTGGAGACGGATAAGGAGAACAAAGAAAAATGTTTGCTGTCATTAAAAGTGGTGGAAGACAATACAAAGTTTCCGTGGGCCAGACGCTTGAAGTCAACAGACTTCCGGTTGATGATGGTGCACAGGTAAAGTTTGAAGAGGTTTTACTTATCTCTGATGCCAATAGCTCAATGATTGGTACTCCTCTGTTGGACAATGCTATGGTGCTCGCAACTGCCGTTAAGCAGGGCCGCGGTGAAAAGTTGATTGTTTTCAGGTACAAAGCTAAGAAGCGTTTTCGCCATCGTCGCGGTCATCGCCAGGAACTTACCGTCCTGACGATTGACGATATTGTTGCCGATGGGAAAAGCCTCATCACTGGCAAGCCTCCCGTGGCCAAAGAAGAACCAGTAGAGGAGGAAGAAGCAACTCCAGTCACGACTGAGGCAGATGAGAACGAAACACCTGTAAGTGAAGCAGCTGAAACCGATACTGAGCAGAGGACGACCCGCCGTCGTCGTACTGCAAAGGTTGAGGATACTGAAAGCAAAGCAGAGGAATAGTAAATCATGGCACATAAAAAAGGTGTGGGTAGTTCCCGCAATGGCCGGGATAGTAACCCAAAGATGTTAGGTGTTAAACGCTTTGATGGGCAGCTCGTTACCGCTGGTAGCATCATTGTTCGTCAGCGTGGCACAAAAATTAAACCCGGGGACCATGTCGGTGTAGGCCGTGATCACACCCTCTTTGCCCTCATCGACGGCTATGTCAAATTTGGTCACGACTCTCGCGAGAGGCGTAAAGTCAGTATCTATACAGAGTTCCCTGGTCGTCCCTCAATAAGCGAAATCTTAGCAGCTGAAACCGCGGATCTTGTTGGCACGCAAGCCTGAGTAAACTGCCCGTGTTCACTAGACAAAAAGGACAACCCTGAAAGTTTGCCAGGGTTGTCCTTTTTGTCTGTGAGATATCAACGTTACAAGGATACCGTATGAGATATACTTAATAAGTGCAAGAAATCCAGGGCAACCCACGTGGGTGTTGTTTATTTGAAAGGATAAGCTATGCGGGCGATAATCAGTGTTGCCAACCGTGACGGACTTCCAGAACTCGCACGAGACCTGCAAAAACATGGCATACACATTTTTTCAACCAGCGGTACCCTCAACTATTTGAAAACAGAAGGCATTCATGCGGAATCTGTAAGTACCCTCACCCAATTCCCTGAGATACTTGGTGGCCGTGTCAAAACGCTTCATCCGGCTATTCTGGGAGGCATTCTGGCACGTCGTGACCTACCCGAGCATGTCGATGAACTGCAAACACACGCGATTGTGCCAATTGATATCGTAGTGGTCAATCTCTATCCTTTCGCTGAGACTATCGCTCAGCCGGATACTACCCTTAGCGAAGCACAGGAGCAGATTGACATTGGCGGTGTGACATTGATTCGTGCAGCAGCTAAAAATTTCCAGGATGTGATCGTACTGGTACGTCCACAGGATTATGCCACCGTCATGCAAGAGTGGGACGAATTAGGCGAGGTAAGCCTCGAGACACGCCGGCGCCTCGCCGCCATCGCCTTTCAACATACCGCTAATTATGACACGTCAATTGCTGAATATCTCCGCCTACCATCCGTTGATTCCTTCCCTGACGAATTAACGCTTCCCTTGAAGCGTATTCAAATCTTACGCTATGGAGAAAATCCTCACCAGCGAGCGGCATTTTATCGCTGGGCCGAAACTTCAGCAACCTCTTCGCTTCCTACTGTGGCCGGAGCCACCATATTGCATGGTAAAGAGCTCTCATTTAACAATCTACTTGATCTGGACGTCGCACTGGCGGTAGTCAGCAGTTTTACCGCGCCAGCGGTAGCAATCATCAAACATACTAATCCTTGCGGCCTTGCATGTGGAGATGCCCTTATAGATGCCTACAAAAATGCTCACGCGGGCGATCCTATTTCAGCCTTTGGCGGCATCATTGGTAGCAACCGTCGCATTGACGTAGTAACCGCACGGGAGATTAATCAGTTATTCTATGAAGCTATCATTGCGCCTGATTACACGCCAGAGGCGCTGGAAGTATTACGCGGGAAAAAGAACTTGAGGCTGTTGGCGACGCATTGCCCTGTTGAGCCAAAGGGCATCAATACAAAATCGCTTAATGCCAGCCGTCCCGATGTGCGCAGCGTGAGCGGTGGTTTACTTCTGCAGACTCCTGATGCCGTAGGCGAAAGCTCGCCAGATTATTCAGCCGTTACCGAGCGCGAACCAACCTTAGAAGAGGTGACCGACCTCATGTTTGCCTGGAAGGTTGTGCGCCATGTCAAATCCAATGCCATTGTCCTGGCTCATAAACTTGCGGTGGTAGGTGTAGGTGCAGGGCAGATGAATCGTGTTGCCAGTGTGCAACTCGCGGTGGAGAAAGCGGCGGAAAGGGCACGTGGTTCGGTACTGGCTTCGGATGCCTTCTTCCCTTTTGCAGACGGTGTTGAAGCGGCCGCCAGGGCGGGCGTTACTGCAATTATTCAGCCTGGTGGATCCATACGCGACGAGGAAGCAATTCGTATGGCAAATCACTACGCCATTGCTATGGTCTTTACTGGAAAGCGGCATTTTCGCCATTAGTATGGATCATGGTAGTACTTCATTTAAGAGGAGAAATACACAATGAGGTACTACCATGATATTTATCGAAGAAAGAAATAGATCGTCATACTTACGCCAACCAGAATCACAAAACCGCGTATCCAGCGTTGGTCTATCTTTTGCGCAAGGTAGGCGCCCGTGTAACCTCCTATAATTGCCCCAACCACCATTACGATTGCCTGCGGCCATTCCACTATACCTCTTATGATGAAAATAATCACAGCGACGCCATTGATAAACGTTGTCAGGAGCGTTTTCATTGCGTTCATTTCATGAATATTTTCCATGCCCATCAGTCCCAGCGTTGCGAGCATAAGGATACCGATGCCTCCTCCGAAATAACCTCCGTAAATCGCAATTATCAGTTGCAGGATCGAGATGCCAACGAGCGTAAGCCTGGATTGGCGGTTTTTCAATGTAGTTTTTCCGCGTAGCCGTGTGGTAATGGGACCACTCAAAGCAAAAAGCACTGTTGCTAGCAATAGAAGATAAGGCAAGAGCTTCACGAAGGTTGATTGTGATGTACTTATCAGAAGTTCTGCGCCGAGTATACCTCCAATCAGGCTTGTAATGCTGAGCAGGATGGTAACTGAACGCCTCTGCCTGGCAAATTCCTTGCGGTAGGCCCATACGCTGGCGATAGAGCCTGGCCAGAGGGCAACTGTGCTGGTCGCGTTGGCATTGATAGGGAGTACACCAGTGAGTATCAGTGCGGGCAGCGTGATAAAAGTTCCTCCTCCAGCAACCGAATTGAGCGTACCGCCAAATATTGCTGCGACGAAGAGGATGCATCCTTGTAAAAATGTCATGAGAGAACAAAAACTCCTTATATTCTTAGGCGGAAAATAGGGTATTGACAACCCCTTACACTTGTAGTAATATACATCGTGTCAAGCGAACCGCCTGTATGTGCAGGTGAACCGGTGATTATAGCGAAGAGGGTCCACCCGTTCCCATCCCGAACACGGTAGTTAAGCTCTTCAGCTCCGATGATACTGTAGGGGCAGCCCTATGGGAAAATAGGACATCGCCGTTTCACCCGCCCACATAGGCGGTTTTTCTAATGTCATCTACTTGTCCACTTGACCACTGTACCGATGTGTACTCTGCTTGCCTTTTACTCTCCCATATGATACACTTTAAATGGAATAATAGATTTTAATTAATTTGGCTTTAACTTCTGTAGTGAAGACAGAAGTGGAGATATATAAAAACAGAAAAATATAGAGTAGAGCATGAGATATGTCTCATGCCCAGGATGGCTACATACCTTGATGTAGCTAGGAGGTTTTTTATACCTTGACAACAGAAAAAATTCGACTTGTTCCTCTAGGAGGGCTAGGGGAAGTCGGAAAGAATATGATGATCGTCGAATATGGTAACGACATCATCATTATTGATGCCGGGGTCATGTTCCCCGATGATGAAATGTTTGGAGTGGATCTGGTTATCCCCGATACGAGTTACCTCAACGACAAGAAAGACCGTATACGCGGTATCCTCATTACCCACGGCCATGAAGACCACGTCGGAGCTATTCCCTACGTCTTACCCATGCTTGATTTCCCACCCGTTTTTGCGACTCGTCTCACACAAGGTTTGATAAATGTAAAGCTAAAAGAGCATAAGCTCCTTGAAAAAGCCACTGTGAACGTGATTACTCCAGGTGACCAGGTGGAGTTAGGGGAGTGTCTTGTTGAATTTTTCCGCGTGAATCACAGTATTCCCGACGCGGTAGGAGTCGTCCTTCATACCCCACTGGGTACAGTTGTACATACGGGTGATTACAAGTTTGACCACACCCCAGTCGATGGAAAACCTGCCGACCTGGGCACTCTCGGTCGCATCGGCAACGAAGGCGTATTGCTCATGATGGGGGATAGCACGCGCGTTGAGTCTCCAGGATATACACCATCTGAACGTGTTATCAATGACTCGCTCGACAAAATTTTTGCTAATGCTCCTGGACGTATCCTCCTCGCTACGTTTGCGTCACTGATTTCACGCGTGCAACAGGTCGTGGATACCGCTGTTCGTTACGAACGCCAGGTTGCACTGGTTGGACGTAGCATGGTTAACAACGTCCAGATGGCCGTGGAACTTGGCTACCTGAACATACCCAAAAGTACGCTCATTCGTGCTGAGGATATCAACAAGTTCCCCTCGGAGAGGGTGGTCATTATATGTACCGGTAGCCAGGGAGAACCCACTTCAGCACTGACACGCATTGCCAATCAAGATCATCGCCTGGTGCGTATTCAGCCCGGTGATACTGTAATTCTCTCAGCGACACCAGTGCCAGGCAACGAAAAAATGGTCAATCGTACGATAAACAACCTGTTCCGACAGGGAGCGGAAGTCTTCTACCAGGCCATTTCCAACGTGCATGTTTCTGGTCATGGTGCCCAGGAAGAGTTGAAGCTCATGTTGGCTCTACTCCGACCACAGTTTTTCATGCCAGTGCACGGAGAATATCGCCAGCTCGTGCTTCATGCGAAGTTGGCACATTCGATCGATATACCTGCGGATCATATCGTCGTAGCTGAAGATGGCGATATCATCGAAGTTACTGCTGATTCTATCCATGTAGAGGATCATGCTGCTTGCGGCAATGTTTTTGTTGACGGCCTTGGAGTGGGTGATGTGGGACAGATTGTCTTACGCGATCGGCAAGTCCTGGCACAGGATGGCATCTTGATGATGGTGCTCACAGTTGACAAAGAGACGGGTCAACCTTTAGCCGGTCCTGATATCGTCTCACGTGGATTTGTCTATATGCGCGATTCCGAAGAATTGCTGGAGAGTGCACGTGAGCGTGTCCTGGAATCCTTCATCGGTTTGAATGGCCATGCTTCCGACTGGTCATTTGTCAAGGACAAGATCAAGCATACCCTCAGCGAGTTTCTCTATGAGAAGACGCATCGCCGCCCGATGATCCTGCCCATTGTGATGGAAGTCTAATACCCTCGCCATCTATGAAGAAGAGAGCCTCACACTATAGGAGGCTCTCTTCTTCATAGATGGCGTATCCCCATATCCAACCTATTGCTTCTCTGGAACATATGCGCTATGATACTGGTGTCTCTGCAATCTCTAAAAAGGAGGGAACCAGCATGGCAGGCAGTGATCAGAGCAAGAAAATCAATAGACAGAATGATCGCCTGGGGCCAAGTATAGCGCAAGGCTCTTCTTCGCGAGTGAGTAATGTCGTTGGAAGCATGGGCTCCCAAAGCACTCGTGTTGGACAGAATGCCAACAAGCAAGGATCTCTCCGTCAGCAACAATCATCCCAAAAGCGCTCACGTAGCAATAAACAGGGAACGAAAAAAAAATCGTCACCAGGTGCAAATCGACCTGCCAATGTCTCTACTCCTCCCTACCATGGTACGGCAGACTCGCGAGTTATCGCTAAAGTGCGTAATGCTTGGAGCACTATGCAGCCACATCATCAGCAGCGGTTTCTGGGGGTAGTATTACTCTTACTTGCGCTCTTCCTCTTTGCATCTCTCACAGTGTTTCACACTGTTCCACTCTTTTCAACATTTTACGGAGCCTTTACTGCTCTCTTTGGCTGGTCGGCCTATCTTCTCTCGATCGGTCTTATTGCCTTTGCCATAGCTCACTTAATCGAAGGTATACAGAATAAAAAATTCATCCGTTGGACCACAGTGATTGGATTGGTGCTACTCTGGCTGCTTCTCCTCGTTGAAAGCCGTTTACTTTTGGGCCCTAACACAGGTGGTTTTCTCGCTGCATTACTCGTTCGTCCACTATTAGGCTGGCCCCCTGCGGCTGGGCATGTCTTGCTCATAGGTCTTTTCGGTATCGTCACCATCGTAACTTTCCAGATCACCCTGGGACATATTCTATATGTTGCTCGTGCCTTTAACAAAGTAACAACTTCTGGGCAAAAGAAAGCCCCTTCTAACAATGCAACTGGACCCTCACCATTCTTAGGCCAGCGTCCCCGCTTCAGCCGCTATAGCAGTGGAGTTGCATCGTCTCCACCTTCAAATGGCCAACGAACTTCAGTGTCTCCTGACGATGTAGAGGAGGACGATGATGACGAGGATATTATTGACTTTGAAGCGGACTTTGACCAGGAGGATGACCCTCTTAATGATATCAACATCCATAAAAAGCATATCAGCCGTATTCCGCGTGGTCCGCGCTTTGCTCCTCAACTTGATCTCGCAGAGCATAACAACGCTATTAATGGGGCGAATCAGCAGCCATTGCCTTTTAACCAGGTAGATAAGGCGGCTGGTAAGAACGTTGAGAAAAAATTTCCAACGATGGAACCCCTCGCCCCAAATCCTTTACAGAAAAACCAATCCAGGGCTTACAGCCAGAGGGCAGATGTCGCGAATGAGTCGCCGTGGAAAATTCCTGATACGATATTACTCAATAACCCTGTAGAGGTCAAAATGCAGATGTTGGGCGATGATACAGCTACGTTGGCAAAGACCATCCAGGATACCTTGCGCAGTTTCCGCGTCGAGGCCGAGGTGAAGCAGGAGGATATCAGTATCGGGCCAACGGTGATTCGCTTTGGTATCCGCCCAACTGGTAAACCCGAGATGAAGCCGGATGCCCAGGGCAAGCTCGTTCCCGTCAGAGATGCAGGGGGCAATATCGTCTATGAGTCTCGCACACGGGTAAGCCGTGTAATGGCGCTCCAGAATGACCTGGCGTTGGTCCTTGAGGCCAAAACCATCCGTATGGAGGCTCCTGTTCCAGGGCGCCCATATATTGGGGTGGAGATTCCCAATAAGAATAGCCGCCTCGTCACGTTGCGCGAAGTCCTGGAAAGTAAAGAGTACCAGGCGGCAAAGGCAAAATCCAAACTGGCGATTGCTTTAGGGAAAGATGTCGCTGGTGCTGTGCGCGTTGGTGATCTCGCCCGGATGCCTCATCTGTTGATAGCAGGTGCTACAGGAGCTGGGAAGTCAGTGTGTATTAACACCATCATTGCTAGCATTCTGACCCAGGCTAGTCCAGAGGATGTGCGTCTATTGCTGGTCGACCCGAAGATGGTCGAACTGAACATGTACAGCGGTATTCCACATTTGCTGTTTCCTGTGGTGACTGAGGTCGAGAGAGTCGTACCACTGCTCAAGAACGCCATCTCCGAAATGGAGAAGCGCTATCGCCTTTTCTCCCAATTAGGTGTACGTAACCTTGACGGCTATCGCAAACTCCGTGCAGAAAAGATTGTTCGCGGCGATTTTTCGTTGAAGAACCTCCCTGCCATTGTCATGATTATCGACGAACTGGCCGACTTGATGATGGCGGCACCGGAAGAGGTAGAGGGGATGATTTGTCGCCTGGCACAACTGGCGCGTGCCACAGGCATACATATTGTCGTGGCTACACAACGCCCATCGGTCGATGTCATAACCGGCTTGATCAAAGCGAATATCCCCACGCGCATCTCGTTTATGGTCAGTTCTGCGGTCGATTCGCGCACAATCATTGACATGGGTGGTGCTGAGCGTCTCCTCGGCCGAGGTGATATGCTCTATCTTCCAGCGGATGCTGGTCGGCCAGAACGTATTCAAGGTTCATTTCTGGCCGATGACGAGGCCGAAAAGCTGGTAGCCTACTGGCGCATGCAAGCTGTAGAACATATGAATGCTGCGAACAATGGCGGCAGACTAGATGCTACTTCTCTACCCCAGCCAGTAGAACCAGGCTGGGAGATCAATCAACATGCCTCTGATGATTTTGATCTGGAAGACGACCTGTTAGAGCGAGCGGAAGAGGTGGTGCGTGAGTATGAACGCGCCTCTATCTCGCTTTTACAGCGCCGTTTACGCATTGGCTATTCGCGTGCTGCTCGTCTCATCGATTTGTTGGAGGAGCGTGGTATAATTGGGCAATTTGAGTCGAGCGGGCGTTCTCGAGAAGTCTTGGATTCCGGCAATGGCTCAGAGAGGCGTAGTGGCAATGGTGGCGGAGAGGGGAGAACTGTGGCTGACGAGGCGGCGGATATCGTGGCCGAAGAGAAGGCGCGCGAGGAATTTCTGAAAAAGCAGCGTGAGGTCGGACGAATGTCCCCCCATATTACTGGAGAAGATGAAAAAGGGAGCTAGGAACCAGAATTCCAACGCGTCACATTCCTCTATTTAGGAATGACATCCTTTCAATCACTGAGTTTTTGGTCTTCCTCCTCCAGCTCCTGTAACAGCTGCTTATCCACCTTTCCATTCAAATCTAATTTCGTAAACAAATCCGGCCTGTGTTGCCTGGTTAATCTCAGCGACTCTTTGCGACGCCAGCGGGCTATCTGCTCGTGATGTCCGGAAAGCAAGACACCGGGGACGCGCCATCCCCGAAATTCTGGTGGGCGCGTATAGTGTGGATACTCTAGTAATCCGCTGGTATAAGACTCTTCCCGGGTAGATTCACCTGCCAACACTTCTGGTATGAGACGGCTGACAGCGTCAACCACAATCATTGCCGCCAGTTCTCCGCCGGTGAGTATATAATCGCCAATAGAAATTTCGTCAGTGGCCAGGTACTGGTGGATACGCTCATCAATACCTTCGTAGTGACCACAGAGTAAGGTGATACGCGGCTCCTGGGAGAGTTCGTGGGCAATCTGCTGGTTGAAAATACGCCCCCGCGGGGTAAGTAGGATAATCGGTCCACCCTTATAGATAGACTCAACGGAGTTAAAAATTGGTTCTGGTTTCATCACCATGCCCGCGCCACCGCCATAGGGATAGTCGTCAACAACGTGATGCTTATCTGTTGTAATATCGCGAATATTGTGCAGACTGATGCTGAGCAGTCCCCTATCCTGAGCGCGTTTGAGGATGCTTTCTGTGAATGGACCCTGGAACATACCAGGAAACAATGTGAAAATATCAACATGCATAGATTACCCTACTTCCCTATGTGTGTTACAATAACATTGTTGCTTCTTTCTGGCAAGCTTAGACTTTCATCCCTGGCACCATCAATGGGTGCTGCTACATGTCTCTTGTGCCACTTATTTTGCTGGCCTGATGTAGTAGTTACATCTACCAGGGATGTCAGTGGATGATCCCAGGTTAACTAGCGGAGCCTGTTAACTATGTCTTGGTCCCAAACTATACAAACCGAGAATTTGCATGATCAGATGACAATCCTCATCGGAAGTGCGATACGGTTATTGTGTGGTGAAGCGGGTGTCTTTGTGGTATCCAACGAGGCCTTTGATCCACAGAGCAGCCACGAATATACTTTGTATCGTCTCAGCCTAGCAGTACTCCCTTTGTTGTTGAAAAGCATTGAGGAAAGTGGAAGGCGACCGAACTCAACATGCATCCTTGTGAGAAACAAGTTGTCATCCAAAGTGGTTGATCTCCTCTGTCATGATGAAGATGTGAGACTCCAGGGTGTCGAGCAGTGTTCTTTGTTTGTGTATGATAATGCTGGTGAGTTAGGGGTACTGCATTATCTACGATCTCCAGGTGTACGCTCATGTTTTGAGCTGGAGGAAAAGGTGGAGGGTACTCTGCGGCTTTTTGTCGCGCAATTGGCCGCTGGCTTGCGCTCCACTTTGAAATCACAGTCTTTAGTAAAAGAACAAGGGCGACTTGCAGCGATCTTTCAACATAGCATGGAAGGAATCCTCACTGTTGATAGTGCATTGCGCATTATTGATTTCAATCCTGCTATGGAGCGACTGACTGGCTGGCATGAAAGTGAAGTCTTGGGACGTTTCTACTACGAGGTATTGCGACCGAAAGATCGCCAGGGAAATGAAGTAGGCTTGCAAGGTTCGCCGATCTTGCAGGCATTCGCGGGTCAAAGTGTCGTGAATCGAGAGATGGTGATCTCGGCGCGTGATGGTCAACGTTTCGATGTATCTGTGACTGCATCATGTATTCGCTCGAATAAGGGCGAACCTATGAATGGTATCCTGAATGTTCGCGATATTACACATGAGCGTGAGCAAGAGGAAGAGCGATCGACATTTATTTCTGTAATATCGCATGAGTTGCAAACACCCATTGCCATTATTAAAGGTTACGCTTCAACACTGGCGCGAACCGATGCCCTGCTGGATGCCGAAGCACTGCATTCACGCCTTGTTGCTATAGAGGAAGAGGCTGATCGTCTGAATAAACTGGTGGGTAATCTGCTTTATGCCTCACGTATCCAGGCTGGGGGTCTGCAGATGGAGTTGGCGCCACTTGATCTTTCACACCTGGTTCAGGGAGTCGTTCGCCGCCTGCAGGCCAAAAGCCCGGATTTTACCGTTACACTTGATCTTCCACCCAATTTGCCTACAGTGATGGCCGACAGGGATCGTATCGAAGAAGTGTTACAGAATTTATTAGATAACGCGATCAAATATTCACCTCGACAGCGCAATCTCACTGTGGCCTGTAAAGCTACTGGTGATGAGGTAATCGTCATTGTGAGTGACACCGGTATGGGGATTTCACTACGTGACCAGGAGCACATTTTTAACCGCTTTCACCGCGTCGGTGACAGTATGGCGCACTCAATGCCTGGGGCAGGATTGGGTTTGTACATATGTCGCGCCATTGTTGAGGCCCATGGTGGACAAATCTGGGTCGACAGTACCATACATGAAGGCTCAACGTTCTCATTTAGCTTGCCGCGTGTAGAAAAAGCATATTTGCCAATGGTGGTGTTTTGAGATGGAGAAAGAAGTATTTGACCAACGTGATATGACTATTTTGATTGTGGATGATGAGCCACGCATTCGTGATTTTGTGCGTATGAACCTGGAGTTAGAGCACTATCTTGTCTTAGAAGCTAGCAATGGTTTGGAGGCCTTAGATAAGCTGCGCGAGAACCTCCCTGACCTCGTTTTGCTAGATGTTATGATGCCTGAAATGGACGGCTTTGAGACGCTACGTTCTATTCGCGAGGTTTCTACTGTTCCTGTAATAATGCTCACTGTTCGTCAAAATGAGCAGGACAGAATACATGGGTTAGATCTCGGTGCTGATGATTATATTGCCAAACCTTTCAGTCCACGCGAACTTCTCTTACGCATCAGGGCTCTTTTGCGTCGGTCGTTAATGCCAGCACCAGCACGGAAGACGGAAATTGTTGTCGACCCTGACCTGAAAATTGATTTCACTCGTCGCGAAGTCATTGTACGCGGCGAGAAAGTTGTCTTGCGCCCGACTGAGTATCGACTCCTGTATCACCTGTTGAACAATGCTGGGCGTTTGTTGACCCATGAAACGCTTCTTTCCAAGGTTTGGGGACGCGAATATCGCGATGAAGCACATTATCTACGTTTGTATATCACCTATTTACGGCAAAAATTAGAGAAAGATCCTGCCCATCCAAAATATATTTTGACCGAGCGAGGCGTTGGCTACCGCTTCAAAGAATTGGAAGGGTAAAGAGAAGATGAACTTCTTATGCAATCGTCATTGCAAATATATTACTTTCCTCGTGCTCCTCTGCCTCGTTCTGCTATCTTCGTGCTCGCCAGTAAATAGCCAGTCGACAGCCACAGGAACACCAACCATTACAGTAGATGATAGTAGCATTCCTTTGCCTTCTCCAACGTCGGAGAGTTTACAGAACCTCTTGCGCACGGAGGAACCACTACTGGCTCCCCATCCCCTGCGCAACCCGTATAGCCTTGCTCAACGTCTCAAATTACATGGACAGGCATTTGTACCTCAAATAGGACGTACGACGCCGTTGCATGCACATATTGGACAAGAAGATACTTTTTGGATTATGAACCAGGACACGCATCGTTATAGCCGTATCGCTGCAAAATTGATCTATGTAACTCCTCATGTCTACCTGTATGTTGAGAATGGGCAGCCTTACAACCTGGGGGCTCTACAAGCATCTGCAAATGTATTTGAGTCAAAGATCTATCCTACTGATCGTGCCACCTTTGGTAGTGAATGGTCTCCTGGTATTGATCAGGATGTACATTTGACTATTCTTAATGTGGCTAGTCTGGGAAATAGTACTAGTGGTTATTTCAATGCCCAGGATGAATATCCTACTAGCATTATTCCTTACAGCAATCAGCGCGAAATGTTCTATATGAGTCTCAATGATCTCATTCCTGGCAATGCCAACTATAATAGCACCCTTGCCCATGAATTCCAGCATTTGATTTACTGGCACCTGCACCCTAATGACCTGGGTTGGGCCGATGAGGGTATGTCAGTACTGGCGCAATACCTCAATAGCTATCCTGTTGGCTGGTTTGATCAGAGTTTTCTGCAGATGCCGGATACGCAACTTAATGATTGGCCCGGTGATATAACCACAAGCGCTGCTCATTATGGTGCGGGCTATCTCTTTATGGATTACTTCGCCACTCATTATGGTGGTTATGGTATTCTTAAAGAGTTATTGCAAGATCCGACGCCGTCACCTGGTAATTTTAATCATGTTCTGGCAAAACATGGATACAATGATAGCTTTATCGATGTCTTGCACAAGTGGTACATCGCGAATTATGTGGAAGATACCAGTATTAGCAAAGGCGAATATGGCTATCCCGATATCACTTTACCAGGTTTGACGCCACAACATACTTTCAATAACTATCCTATCTCTGAAAGTGATACTGTTCACCAGTTTGCGGCTGAATATTATGCTCTTCCACCGCCAACACATCGAGGTACACTTACTATCAATGTCAAGGGTTTTCCTTTGGTACGTATTATCAACAATAATCCCTATCGAGCTGCCAATGAATGGTGGAGTAACCGCTCTGATAATTTGGATAGCACACTTACACGTAGTTTTGATCTGACACATCTCAGGGGCAAAAGGGCAACATTACAATTCGCAACCTGGTTTGATCTGCAGCGTGGTCACGATTATGCCTATGTAGAGGTTTCCGTAGATGGGGCCAGTTGGATAACGCTCAAAGGGCACTATACCACTACGAGTAATCCCGATGCCGCTAATTGGGGCAACGGCTATACTGGTGTGAGTGGTGGAGGAAGTGCGCCCAGATGGGTACAGGAGAGTGTAAACCTGAGTCCTTTTATTGGGAAGAAAATACAGATCCGTTTTGAACAAGTCACTGATGAAACAGATAACTTGCAAGGTTTTGCGATTGACGCAATG
>CATPCK010000552.1 GCA_955652655.1 uncultured Ktedonobacteraceae bacterium
GAGCGTTCTCGCCACACCGCTCACCTCGATTCGACAACCGAAATACGAGCTTGGGCGTACAGCCGCTGAGCTTCTTCTCGACGAGGCAAATAATCCAACCTCTCACCAGCACAAGCACATTGTGTACCAGCCTGAGTTGATCGTGAGAGAATCATCTTTAAAATGAAAGAAGATGGCTTCTAGACAGTCTTTATTCCTGATAATCCACAGTGGAAGATACCTCCTAGTGAGTGGCCTGCGGTCTTGCGTCGAGTCACTCAGGGAGAAACGTACCGGCCGATAGCAAGCCATTATGGAGTCTCGTATGAGGCGGTACGGCGTGTGGTTCGTGCTGCTCGTCGAAAAGAGTAGGGAGGTGTTCTGTATCGGTAGTCGGGCGATTGAAATACTCTTACTATTCAAGTATTATGTGGGCACGTTATGGAGGAATGCAAAGATATGAACAAGAAAAAAGCACAACCATTTCGCGTAAGAGAGATTTTCCCTTATGCCTATCATGAAGCGGGTCATGCCGTCGTTGGTCACGTGATCGGTCGGCTCATCGAAGAAGTTTCCATTGTGCCAGTAGAGCACAAGGCTATAAAGGCTACTGCCGCTGTTCTCCTTTCATGGAGGCCGCCCATGATCATTTTCAATGGTAGGAAGGAAGTGCGAACACGGAGATCGTGACGTTTTTTTATCTCAGTAAGGGCATGGTATGGCAGAGAAGCCAGATCCTTTGATGCTATCCCTACGGCTTGTTACCCCAAACGGTCCGATAAAACCCAGCGCCACGAAACCCTTCCGATTGCATTTCAGAAAGCATTTGCTGATGCAGATGCTCCATCTCTCCCTGCGTCGTCATGCCCATCTGGAGTAATACCGGTTGTGCCAGCTGCCAGATCCGGGTATACTCACCAGCGAGATCCGCCTGGGCCGACGTTCCATATCCGAAGTCGGTGACATAGATCGCTTTTTGGACGTTCTGACATCCAGCATCCACCAGGACACGCTGGAGTAAGGGCGTAATCAAGAAGTTTCTCCCACTTCGAATGGGAGGAAAGAGGTTCTGCCCGGCCTGCCCGAGGGCCTCTGAGAGCATGTTGTTCAGGCGCTCACAGGCCGGACTGCTGGTGATCGGGGTGTCGCCCTCGGTACATTGGATCACTCCCCCAAACCGCACGATTCGGAGGCACTCTCCCATGAGTGTCGGCCACGCTGCAAGAGAAGTCGTATTGGCCACAAAGCGCACATTGATCAAATCAAAGGAAGCTGAGGGGATGTCGAATGGTGGGTGGGCATTCATCATGCGGAACGTGATCGTGTTGCTTCCATGTGCGCGCATACGCACGTGGTGAAGCGTTTCCTCGTCACCATCGATGCCCACGACCTCAAGCTGTGGGAATGCCTGCGCAGCCGCTATTGCCCATTCGCCGGTTCCGCAAGCGACATCAAGCACGCGGTGGACCCTAGAGAGATCCAATCCCTCTGGGAATACCTGCCCCGTCTTGAGATGAGGGAGGTCAAATTGAAACAGGCGCGGGAATCCCACTCCTTGTTCCCGCTCTGGGGGGGCTGAAGCGCTCGGATGAGAGTCATCTGCCATCGTGTGTTACCCTTTCATACCTTGCTTGGCTGTGTTGAGTCTGTTCATCGGTGCATTGATGGGATTGGCTGACCATCTTGTACCAAGCATACTCAGGACTTGTTTCCCCAGGTAGTAAGCATGTACAAAGTACCGTAGAAGTCATCGGAGAGCATTTCTGTCGGAATCTGCTCGTAGAGATGGTCGACCTCTTCCTGTGTTGCAACCCCCATACCAACATGGAATGGCTGCAGGAGCTTTTGCGCAACCCAAAGGTCGTCGCAGACGGGTTTCTGCATCGGTGTTCCTGCCGAAAAGTCGAGCGCATAGGCAACTTCCTGGACATTCAAGCAGCCAGCTTGCAACAGGAAATGGCGGAGGTAAGGCGTGATACCGACATGCCGTCCGTCCACGGAGAAGCCCTGTCCCACCCGTTGCTGGGAAAGGATGGTGAAGTTCAAGGATTGTTCGTAGGACGCGCTGCTGGTTCCTCCCCATTCGCTTTCGGTCATGCGGAGAATTCCCCCGCTACGACAGACCCGCAGCAATTCCTTCGTCACCGTGGGCCACTGTTCCCGGGTGAGGAAGCCGACCAGAAAACGGGCGTTGACCAGGTCGAATGAACCATCGGGGAAATCGAGGGGTTTGGTGGCATCCATCACCCGGAAAAGTGCATTGTCCAACCCGCTCGCGCGCGCCATGGTATTGGCGTACTGGATCATTCCCTCATCAATATCCATCCCAACCACCTGGATGTCAGGATACTGCTGAGCCAGCTCGAGCGCCCAGCCACCAGGGCCGCTTGCCACATCAAGGACACGGCGGATGGACGAAAGGGCCGATTCGCTTTGCTCGGTAAGCAGCCCTCCCATGGCTCGGTTGAAGTGGCGATCTTGTTCAACCAGGCGTACTTTCTCGGTATCCGTGTGCCCGAGAATGTAGGTGTTCCCAATGTCATCCTGCATAGGGTATCTCCTCTTTTCGCTTCAGCGTTCTCTGGTATACGATTCCTCAGCGGCCTCCAGCAGCTCCTCCTCCAGCTGTTGCCATGTCAGGGCTTCTGCCTGCAGACGTGTCTGCTGGGGATGGTTGCCGTCGCTGTGCGCGCGCAGCATAGATTTATTGATGCGATCCTGCAAGGTCACCAGCAGACGGTGCTGCACTTCAAACGAGGGCATGATCCGCAAGCGGATCTGCTCAAGTGGGTAAAACTGCTCAGGTGTGAAGGCTTCTGCGATCTGGAACGCGTAGTTCTGAATCAACTGGAAGCGGCTGGGCGAAGAAAAATAGTTGGGGATGGTGCTCGAAACCAGGAGACATCCCGCGACCTGGCTCGTATACAGGAGGGGGAAGGCGGCTGTACTCACCTCATGTCCCACTTTATAGTGAGGCAAATGCGTCTCTTTTGTCCTCAGGTCGCCTATGGCTTCTGGACGACAGCGTGAGACGGCGTAGCCCGCCAGCGATTCAGCTCCGAGAAACATGGCTTCACGTTCCAACTCGGCTGGCCAGGGCGGTGTCCCGCGACCAAAAACCTCACGCAGGCTGCTGATCAAGCCATCCTGCCCGGGAGGCATGCATTGGACCACCGTAATGCTCATACCGGCATGCTCCGGGTCGAGTTGGCGCAGCGCATGTTGTAACACATGCTTGCACAGTGTCCAGAACAACAATATCGGCACAGTTTCGGCACGCATCTTCCACACCCCCCTCAGGAATTCAGGGTCGAGATTGCCTAATGAATCAGGGAGAGTCTCGTCTTGGAAACTCACGTCTTCCTGTCGCACCAGGGCAGCAAATTGATCACGTAACTCTATAGGGAAGGCACGTTTCAATTGCCGCAAGTTGTTCGGACGCGGCTGAGTTTCGCCAGTGCTCCAGCGTCTGAGCGTGAGGACATTGAGTCCCAATTCAGTTGCAATCCGCTCTCGCTCTCGCTGATCCTTGATGATGGACTTCAACATATCACGCCAGGAAGGCGAATCCGCCATAGCAATTATAGTCCCCTTCTCTTGATCCGCACGTCAGGAAGAAGTCGGTCTCAAAGGTAGTACATTCACCATAGCAGAGAATAAGACAATTGTCAACAGTGTAGAGTTACCGGGGTCAAAGAAGCCTTTGTACTATAATTTACCCCCTGTGAAAGAATAAAGAAGAGGAACCTTCATCATACTAACCAGCCCCGTGAGTGTCTGTCTTTCTACCAGGGTTCAGCCGCGTAAAAGGTGGAGATGGCCTCCAAAAAAATTAAGTTGCAATTTCAGAGACAATTTGTCGTAATTAGTGAGTAACAGAAGGAAATTGTAAGGTAAAGCATTGTGACATTGCTCTGTTTTTAAGCGTAATAATAAAGAGCGGGTAATTATCGCTATAACATTGTAGTTGTATGCTATTTACTTACTCCGCATCGGTGAATATGTCACACTGAAACACAGGTAGCCTCGTATTGCCTGCCTGGAAGGAGTCGTTCCGTGCTCCGCAAAGATCGGATACTTGAAGCATTACGATCGATGTGCGCACAGCGACCAGCACAGAGTGGTGCGTTGCGTCGTTATGCTGGCTTCAGCGCTGAGGATGTAGCAGATTTCGCTGGCGTCGATCGAACCAACGCAAGCCGCGACCTTAACCTGCTCGCACAGGAAGGGAAAATTGAGCGTATCCCTGGACGCCCTGTGTTGTTCGCGGTCAAAATACCTTCTACAGAACCCCTGCTCGTACCTGGCAGCAACGGCAACAGGCAGAGCATTCACAACGGGTACCCATCTGGGAAGGTAGATTACCCTCATGCAGTGGAATACCATCAAGAAGTTCCTTTACAGGTGACGCATGAGCCTGGTAAACCACCGGCTGTCGTCGCCTCAGTTCACGTTGGAGCAATTGTAACCAATTTCGAGACGCTGATCGGTGGAGGCGAAGGGCTGAAAGTTGCTATTCAGCAGGCCAAAGCAGCCATCCTCTATCCTCCACGTGGGCTGCATACCCTGCTTCATGGACCAAGTGGCGTTGGTAAAACGACCTTTGCTCGTTTAATGCATGGATTTGCGCTGGAACACCATGCGTTATCAGCAGATGCGCCCTTTATCAGTTTTAACTGCGCCGATTACGCGGGCAATCCTCAGTTGTTGATGGCGCATCTCTTTGGGGTTGTGCGTGGCGCCTATACAGGTGCAGACCGCGACCGTGAAGGTCTGGTGGAACAAGCCCATCGCGGTATTCTTTTCCTTGATGAAGTACATCGCCTACCACCCGAGGGCCAGGAGATGTTATTCTATTTGATGGATCGCGAGCGTTTTCGACGCATGGGTGACGTACGGGAACGGCAATCTTCGCTTCTCCTGCTTGCTGCTACAACAGAAGATCCCAACACTGCTCTACTGCCAACCTTTCGTCGGCGTATTCCAATGTCA
The DNA here is from genome assembly GCA_955652655.1 of uncultured Ktedonobacteraceae bacterium. Taxonomy (GTDB): domain Bacteria; phylum Chloroflexota; class Ktedonobacteria; order Ktedonobacterales; family Ktedonobacteraceae; genus UBA11361. The sequence goes on from CATPCK010000552.1 coordinate 4,972, forward strand.
ATTAACCTCCCAGGCCTCCACGAGAGAACTATCATGGAGCGCTACGAATTGCTGCGGGCTTTCTTTACTACCGAGTGTAGCAGCATTGGGGCACATATCCACGTTTCACCTCAAGCGCTGCGCGCTCTTTTACTGTACGAGTGCCCTGGCAACATCGGTCAACTGCGCACAGATGTACAACTGGCCTGTGCGTGGGCTTACCTCGAGTATCGCACTGGCAATCATACTGAATTGAATGTACACATGGGAGTCCTACCAGATCATGTGCGGCGCGGCCTGTTACACACTGTTGAGCTGAATCGCGCATTGGAACCAGTTCTGCACCTGTTGGAGGCCACACACATCTTTACCCCTACTGGTCTGAGCCTGGACAGTTTGCCGGAGTCTGCTCAGGACCTCTACGATACCATCAGTAGGGACCTGGGTATGCTCCAGCGCAGCGGGCTGGAAGAGCATGAAATTACCAGGCTGCTCCATCTTGATATACAACACTATTTCCAGCGCTTCGCGGACGAGGTTTCCGCTGGGAAACAGGGATCAGCCTCTAATCTTGTTGATGAACGCATTGGCGTAGTGAGCCGCCGCATTGTGCAATACGCCGAAGAGCGATTGGCGCGTACCTTTCCCGAAAAGCTGGCGTTAGTGCTTGCCATGCATTTGACCAGTACGCTTGAGCGTATTACACAAGGTCGTTTGATAGCGGAACCTGTCATACAGTCTGTCCGTTTCACCTATCCAATTGAATACGAAGTAGCGTGCATGGCGTTACTGCAATTCCGTTCTGCGCTTGGTGTATCACTACCCGAGAGCGAAACGGACGTCCTGGCAGTACTGTTAGCCAATGCCGACGCTCTCCTCAGCAGTGAGCAATCAACGGTGGGTATCGTGGTAGCAGCACATGGGCGTGGCATTGCCTCAGGACTGGCGGAGTTAGCGAATACGCTGGTCGGAGTAAATTCCGTACGTTGGGTGGAACTTTCACTGGAACAATCTCCAGAAGAATTGCTCAGTCGAGTGGCGCACTGGGTACGCGCAGCGGATCAAGGTGGTGGAGTGCTGCTGCTCGTCGACTTTGCTTCGCTCCTCCCTTTAGGTGAATTGGTGATGCGACAGGCGGGTGTGCAGGTGCGTACCGTTTCGGGCGTCTGTGCGCCGCTAGTGGTTGAGGCAGTACGTAGGGCGCAGCGCTCAAAAAATGTGACCTTGGATCAATTGGCTGCCAGCCTCACCCTCTTTCGCCCTGAGGATGAAACAGGTAAGGCACACTCTCATTCACTAACACAGAGAAGCACGTTGCCTGATGCATACCATGAAAAGGATACGCAATGCACCGCCATTGCACTTTCTCGGGTGATTCTCTCGGTTTGTTTGACGGGGTTTGGCAGTGCGGCTAAGATTGCCGAGCTGATCGAAGAGCACCTTCCAGGTTTGCGCGAGCAAGAGGTGGAGATTATCTGTATGGACATTAATCTATCTGGGAAGACAGAGGAAGATGTTCAGCGCCTGGTGGGCAATCGGCATGTCGTGGCAATTGTTGGAACTATAAATCCCCACCTCGAGAGCTATCCCTTTATTGCGCTCACTGATTTTCTCTTTGGCGATGGTATTGCACGTCTGCGAACTCTTCTTGGCGGAACCTTGATAGACCCGGCATTGCTGCACCCTTCCTCTGCGGTTGAGCAGCGTGACGTTTCTTCATCAAGTGATACCGATCCCAATCTGCTCACAGTTGGCGCTACCCCGCAGTTGACGCAACGCAGTGAACTGGTGCGCGAGATTACAAATACGCTCAGCCAGAGTCTCTTATTTCTCAATCCTGCGCGAGCGATGCCTTTGATTGATCATATGATCGAGTTGATAGAGGTTGAGGTAGGAGAAACATTTGATATCGATGTGCTGGCAGGTTTAATGCTCCATCTTGCCTGTATACTGGAACGTGGTATTCAGCATAAGGGAGTGCTTGTCAGTGAGATAGTGCGTACCCAGGTAGGGCAACAATTTCCTCGTGAACTGAGTATCTGCCGCCGCGCGCTACAAGTCCTGAGCGCACAGATTGCCCGTCCACTTCCCGATGAAGAAGCATACAATATAGTTGGCATTCTCCGACAGGTCGATATTTTCATCTCAAATAGCTTGTAGGCTCATCTATCACCACATATCCTTTGTAGTGTGTTATCTGTGTAGCACACATTTTGGCATGATTGTTGCTGTATATGAAGAGTGTACCCGTGAGTGAGAAATTGACGCTGTAGTGTGTAGCAATTCATTACACGGAACTATAAGCGTGATGCTCAAAACTCGTGGGGGGAGTTATCATGATACGGGTATTGATAGTGTGTAGCTGGGGCATGTCAACCAGTTTACTGGTCGATAGTATGCTCGAAGCTGCGAAAGAGCGTAAATATGAATTAATCGTCGAGGCTTTGAGTGCCGGTGAATATGCAGAGAAGGTCGATGCATGTGATGTCGTACTTATCGCACCTCAGATTCGTCATCTACGCAAGAGCATTGAGAAACTGGCGGCTTCCGTGGGGAAACCCGTTGCAATGATTGAGCCGTTTCACTACGCGACGATGAATGGACAGGCAGTGTTGGAGCAAGTGCTTCGCCTGTTACCACAAAGTACCCAGGAAGGGAAGACAGCAACGTGAGCAGTGTTATTGAGCGCAGCAGCGATTGGTTTGAACGCTACCTTGTTCCACCACTCGGCACACTTGCGAGTAATATCTACCTGCAAGCTGTGCGCGACGCCTTTATTATTTTTACCCTGCCACTCATCATTGCCGGGAGCCTATTTCTGATAGTGGCGAATCCGCCTTTTCCCTTCCTTGCGAACCTGGTGAGCAACTATAAATATGCTATTCTGGTCCCTTTTCAACTTTCGTTTGGCTTGATGGCTCTCTTTCTTGCCTTTGGTGTTGCATATAGTGTGGCTCAGTATCGCCGTACAGAACCAGTTCAGCCAGGTATATTGGCAATGGTATTGTTCCTGGTGGCATCTGTACCGGTAACTGATCTGACAACTTTGAAATTAGGTGATATTCTGCCGTATTTAGGCGGGCAAGGGCTGCTGGTTGCCATTTTGATTGGCATTATGACGACGGAGGTAATGCGATGGTTTCGCGGTTCGGGTTTCATCATCCGGCTGCCAAAGAGCGTGCCAAAGAACGTGACCCGGGCTTTTGAGGCTCTCGTACCAACATTCTTGTTGCTGACTACTGTGTGGGGAATTGAGTGGTTTGTCAGTTCTTATACAGTCAGCATAGATGGCAAAAACATGCAAATGACGCTGCCTATTTTGCTCATGCAGGTGTTCAAACCTCTAGTTGCTGTACAGGATAGCTATCCGGCGGCGCTGGCTGAAATTGTATTGATGATGCTGCTCTGGTCGGTCGGTATTCACGGTATGAACCTTGTCACGGCAATCGCTGCCCCTTTCTGGTTTACAACGCTTGCCAGTAACGCGACTGGTGGTCATGGTATCGTCACAGAGCCCTTCTTCCATATTTTTGCACATCTTGGAGGTTCAGGAGCGACATGGCCTCTTGTGATCTATATGCTTCTTTCGCGGTCAGCTCAGTTACGTACGGTCGGGAAGATAGCGTTGGGTCCCGCGATCTTTAACATCAATGAACCTGTAACTTTCGGCGTGCCAATGGCACTGAATCCTCTCATGATAATACCTTTCTTGCTTGTGCCAGTGATTATTGTAACCATTAATTACTTCGTTTTCGCTGTTGGACTGGTACATGTACCAATAGTGATACAACCCTTTACCGTTCCTCTCGGAATCAGTGGCTTTGTAGCAACGGGTGGTGACATCAGAGGAAGCATTCTGCAGTTCTTTGATCTCGCTGTCTCTGCTCTTATCTATTTTCCGTTTTTTAGAGCCTGGGAGCGCATTCTCGTTGCCAGGGAAGAGGACGCGAGTCAGCACGAGGCTGTTGAAGGACCAACACCCGTCAAGGTGGGCTAGAAAGTAGGCCATACCTTTCAAAGATGGCGATGAACGCTGGAAAGGAGGAGCAGCATATCTTTTTAGCGAAAGTACATTTTTCGTATGAGAATGTATTGTAGCTCAGTTCTCATGAAGCGTATGCTTCTGAGTTGTAAGTTCCGTGCTTGGCTAAGCACAGAGTGGAAGGATAAGTTCATAATGAAACTATTTGATCGAAAACGCAGGTCATTTAGCACAGTCTTTGGCGTTGGCTTGTTGATGCTTTTGCTGGTTGCATGTGGTAACAGCGGCACGACTACGACCACTACATCAACTGCTCCAGTAAATGGCAAGGGATGCACCAAGGTCGGTATTCTCCTCCCGGAGACTGCTTCCTCGTTCCGCTGGGACGGTGTAGACAGACCTGACCTGATCAAGGATATCACGGCGGCACTACCTGCCGGTTCCCCCGCCCCGGACTACAATAACGCCGGTGGCAGCGCATCGGTACAGCAGTCTCAGGCACAGGCAGATTTAACCAAGGGCGACTGTATCCTGGTGGTAGGCGCGTATGACGGCGCTGCTGCTGCTGCAATTGTTACGGCAGCGAAGGCGAAGAATGTGCCTGTGATCGCGTATGATCGCCTGATCCAATCCAAGCAACTGGCCTACTACGTGTCTTTTGACAACGTCAAGGTAGGCCAACTGCAAGGACAATATGTCGCCGATCACTACCAATCCTATGTATCGTCAGGCAAAATCAACACAGTGATGATAGATGGCGCTCAGACCGACAACAACGCCTTGCTGTTTAAACAGGGTGCTCATAGCGCCCTCGATCCATTGTTTGCCAGTGGCAAGCTCAAAAAAGTCTATGAGACATTCACCCCTAACTGGGACAATAATACGGCCCAAATCGAGATGAATGGTGCTCTGACCGCGAGCCAGAACAATGTCTCGGTCGCGTATGTTGCCAATGATGGTATGGCAAATACAGTGATTGCCGCCCTCAAAGCCAAGAAGCTCAACGGCCATGTGCTGGTGACAGGACAGGATGCCTCGGTTCCGGGTATCCAACACATCCTCGCTGGTGATCAGGCCATGACCGTCTACAAGGCTATCACGAAAGAGGCGCAGGCAACCGCTGACCTCGTGAAAGCCCTGAACGCTGGCTCAGCTACGTCTTCCTTGACCAATGGCGCGACGGTCAAGACAGCCGATGGTACAGCTATTCCTTCGGTCCTGGAGACACCTGTGACGGTAGATAAAACAAACGTCCAATCTACAGTGATTGCCGATGGTTTCGTGACACTCGCCGACGCCTGCAAGGGCCTGCCTAAGGGTACTGGCGGTATCTGTCCGTAACTCTGTATAGGGGCATCTCAGCCGCATTCGGGGAATGATGAAGACCTCGGGTGCCCGCAAGAGGTCTCCTACGGCTTGTAGTATGAGAGTGAGGATGGTATACTTTTTGTATTCTTTCCTCATTCTCTTTGCAGGATTGCTGCCAACTTAGTATATCATTGGAGGGCCTTATGGCTGATAGTACGACTCCTTACGTTGGTGGAGAGTCATCGTCCGCACCGGAACCACCATCAAAGGGTGAACCTCTTCTTCGCTTGCAACATATCAATAAAAGCTTTGGCGCTGTAAGGGCACTGACTGATGTCGATTTTGAGGTATACGCGAATGAAGTCGTTGGCCTAGTCGGTGACAATGGTGCCGGAAAATCGACACTTATCAAAGCTATTGCCGGTGTTGCGCCTGCTGATGACGGTGAAATCTTCGTAGAGGGCCAGCCGGTGAAGATTACCAGTCCACAGACTGCGACTCATTTAGGTATTGAGACTGTTTACCAGGACCTCGCACTTTGCGATAACCTGGATGTCGTCAGTAATCTCTATTTGGGGCGTGAAGTAAGAACCCCAATACTCTCTTTATCCGAGATTGAAATGGAACGCCGCGGACTGGAAGTACTCCATACTTTAGACGTAAAACTTCCCTCTGTACGGGCGAAAGTTGCCCAACTTTCTGGTGGTCAACGTCAATCCATCGCTGTGGCAAAAACCATTTTACGCAATGCTAAAGTTGTCCTGCTTGACGAGCCAACTGCCGCCCTCGGCGTGGTACAAACGCGCCAGGTGCTGAACTTAATTCGCAGACTGCGAGAACAGGGGCTGGCTGTCGTCGTTATTTCACATAATCTGGCCGATGTCTTCGAGGTTGCTGATCGCGTGATTGTTCTCCGGCTGGGTAAGCGGGTTGGCACGTTCGAGATTAAATCCACTACAGCAGAACGCATTGTGGCTGCGATCACTGGAGCCGAATTTGGCGAAATTCTGCAAACTACTACAACCAATGGCACGCCGGGAGGAAATGAGTTATGAGTATTGAGCAGAATACACCGTCTACTGAGAACCAGGCGTCTTTGGCGGCCTCCGTAGAGATACCATCTTACACACAAAAGCAGACGATAGGACAGTTACTTCGTGGTGATCTCGGTTCACTTCCTGTTATACTGACACTTATCGTGATTGCCCTCTATTTCACGGTTACCACGGGTGGCCTTTTTCTCAGCCCGACAAACCTCTCGAATCTGCTGCAACAGATTATCACTACTGGCGTAGACGCACTTGGTGTTACGCTCGTTCTCCTGCTTGGTGAGATTGATCTCTCAATCGCTGCGGTTGGCACATTTGCTGCCGTAGTGATGGGAGTACTCATGAACTATCATGGCATACCTGCCTGGGAAGCAATCCTACTGGGCATTCTGGCTGGTGCACTGGCTGGTGCTATCAACGGGTTCTTCATAGCAGTGCTGCGTATCCCTTCGTTTATCGTGACCCTTGCTGCCTCCATTTTTTACGCGGGACTATTGCTTAATCTGCTGAACGGACAGGCTACGCTGATCATTCAGAACCAATTTGTCCTCAGTATCGCAGGTAGTTCCACGAGTTTCTTGCCCGACTATCTCGGTGTCGGCCTGCCAACACTGATCCTTGTGCTCTATGCTGGGGGCCTTATTGTTGATCATATCGCCCGCAAGCGGGCAGGCCTGAGAGCCAGGTCGCTCCTCCAACTTATTGTTCAGATCGGTTTAGCCGTAGTGATCGTTGAGGGCACAGTGGCGGTGCTTGAAAACACTCCAAGCGCTACTCCTGGGATATTCCTCGGTGTTCCTAATTCGGCCGCTATTCTCTTTGCCTTGATCCTGATCTTGTGGCTTGTCTTGACAAAAACCACTTTTGGGCGTCACCTCTATGCTGTCGGTGGTAACATGGAAGCCGCCCGTCGTGCTGGCATCAATGTAGTGTTTATACGAATCGTTGCCTTTACTCTCTGTTCAACTCTCGCCTCGGTGGGAGGTATTCTCGCGGCCTCATATGCAAACTCTGTGGCAACGCAGATCAACCCATCGCTTCTCCTCGACGCTATCGCAGCAGCCGTTATTGGCGGAACCAGTCTCTTTGGCGGTACTGGCTCTGTCTGGAACATCGTTCTGGGGGCACTCATTATCGGCAGCCTGGAAAATGGTCTTGACCTGAAGAGCCAGGGATCTGACGTGAAACAGATGGTTGAAGGTGTCGTGCTGTTGTTCGCTGTGACTGTCGATGCCGTTGTGCGCCGCGCCCAGAAACGGAGTGGACGTTAGTAGGGTCAAAGAGAGTGTACTCGACAGGAATATCCCTACAAATACCGAATGCATAGTTTGCGTACTCATGCTGGTTAATAACCAGCATGAGTACGCAGATTAAGCAAATAATCCTTCGATCTCCTGGGAAACCACCTCTTTTTTGCCTTCGTATTGCAGTTTTGTGTTGGCAGGGATGGGATTGTTCATCGCTCTTGCTCTCTCAGATGTTTGCACGTACAATGAGTGAGACAATAATAGATTGGTGGTTTGATCATCTGTGGTGAAAAACCTGCTCTATCGAATGTTAAAGGGCTCAGTAGGCATCTTTTTTAACATACTCAACCTTCTCCTCGCAGGAAATCTACCTCCATTTGGCTGCGTGTCTATCGTCGTCATGGATCAAGACTCCTACCTTGTCATTGAACGGCCAGAAGGCAGGTTCGTTTTTCCAGGTGGTTTTATGCGCTGGAGGGAAAGCCCTGTACAAACAGCTCTGCGCGAAGGCATGGAGGAGACTGGCCTGAGGTTGGAAGTGAATGAACTCATCGGTTATAGCTCGACTGTCAGCGACCGTTTAACTCGTATGAGTACACTTACCCTTATCTATTATGCTGAGGTCGTCTCTGGAGAACTGAAAAATAGCATCGAGGGACGGGCTAGTTGGTGTGATGAAGCACAGCTGCTTGCAAAGATACATCCACTGCAAAGAGGTGTTTTTGACCGTTACCTCCTCTATCGCGAACAGAGTAGGCATGTGAAAAGATTTCAAGTTGAAGACTGACGAGAAAACCGCCGGCTGCGTAGGGTACGGCTAATAAGGTTCTGTACCTTGCAAATTGTCTGTATTCCAGAGGCGCTCTGCCAAATCAGCGAGGGAATTGACACTTCTTAAGGTTGGTTTATCCAGGAAGATGGGGTTAAGTACATCGAATTCGAACAGTAGGGTGTAGGTCATTGCTTTGTGTACAAATTGTGCTTCTCCCATCTTGTCAATGCCGTAGCTTTCCAGAAACGCTCGTAGGAGTGTTTTATCACCATAGAAGAGTCCCAGGTGTAAGGCGATAAGCTCGAAGTGCCAATCTCCAACCCTGGCATCTCCAAAGTCGATGATACCATTGGTTTGCCATTGCCCGTCTTTGAGAAATCCCAGGACATGATCTTGATTTAAATCACAATGGAGGAGCAAGGGGCTTCTGGCCTGGTCAATGAGTGTTTGAACAGGTAATAGATAGTCGTTTATCTGGTCGATGAGGAAATCGGGGAGGGCTTTCCAGCGTCTATGATTCTCTACACAACTGTTCCGCTGTAGATCGAGGTAACGGGCAAAATCGTCCCACGAAGGTTTGAAGGCTTGTAAACCATCGAGGGGGAGGTTGTGTAGTCTGTACAACACCTGGCCTAGATAGTTAGCAAGAGCTATATTCTCCTGGTGGTTTAGCTGCGCGTACACCTCGCCTATGTTGATGCCTGGTATGACACTTATCACAATATAGGGCCAGTGCCATCCGTTCCCTGTGGGAAAGAGGTTTCCTGAGGCGAGCAACACTGGAAAGGGAAGCTGGGGATAACGGGCAAACAGGCTATAGAGTTCTAGCTCTTTGACATAGCTTTCGGCGCCACCGAAAAGGTGGGTGTATATTTTCACTATGTTGCGTTCATCAACGATAAAGACCGGGTTTGAGCCAGGTAAACCACGATGTATATGATGAGAAGGCTGCAAGTTGTGCCGCTGACATATGTTCTCTACATACGGTTGCCAATAATCTACGTCGGTAAAGTTGCGGGAGTATTCTTCATGCGACGCAAAGGTTGGTCTTTGCATAATCGAGTAATCTCCTGGTTGGTTTATCCATGGTATCAAAAATATGGTTGGCTTGCAACGAGCATGCCTACACCGGCTTAACTTTCTCGTTGTTGATAGCTTGCCCGGCATGCTATACTCGTGCAATATTCCATTCTTTCTCATCTACTTCTTAAAGGTTTGTAATGCTTATGTCGAATATAGATACGGAAGTTCTAGCTGTTGATGCTATTCATCCTGAGATAGCCAAAATTGAGCGCGCAGCTGCCCTGATTCGCTCTGGCGAAGTTGTTGTTTTCCCTACCGAGACCGTCTATGGTCTCGGGGCCGATGCATTGAAACCTCGTGCCGTGAAGCGTATATTTATTGCTAAAGGGCGGCCATTGAGCGACCCATTGATTGTACATATCGCGGATGAACGCGCGCTGGCGGAACTGGTTGCTGACATTCCAGTGCAGGTACATCAGTTGGTTCGTGCATTCTGGCCGGGACCGTTGACATTGATTCTGCCGCGTCGTCCGCTTGTACCGGCGCTGGTCACGGCAGGATTGAACACCGTTGCCGTTCGCATACCGCGCCATCCTGTTGCCCTCGCGTTGATTCGCGCTGCAGGTACACCTATTGCCGCACCCAGTGCCAACCGCTTTATGCATGTTAGCCCTACGACTGCCCAACATGCTTTGGCCGATTTGAATGGGCGAGTGCCGTTGATCCTTGATAGTGGTCCATGTGAGGTGGGCGTGGAGTCGACGGTGCTTGACCTTTGTTCAACAGTTCCAACGATTTTGCGCCCAGGGGGCGTTGGGTTGGAAGAACTGCGGGCAGTCCTGCCTGACGTTCGACTTCCTCTGCAAGAGAAGAACAATGTGCAGCGCGTCGATAATGCGTGTCTGGAGGCGCAACGAGCGCCGGGTCAACTCCTCACCCATTATGCTCCTACTGTTCCGTTGCTCCTCTTCGAGGGTACGCTAGAGGAGATGCATGCAGCTATGCTGGCTGAAGTACGGAGACGTAGCGAGCGCAGAGAACGTGTCGGCATCCTGGTTGCTGACGAAGATGTAGCGACGTTTCAGGATAGCGGCGCAATGGTTCATACGCTTGGAAGCGCTGCTGCGCCTGAGCAGGTCGCAGCGGCGTTATTCGCAGGTTTGCGTGCCTTGGAGACTGCCGGCATAGAGGTTATTCTCTGCCGGGGCTTTGACGAATATGGACTTGGACGGGCCATACGCGATCGATTATTGCGGGCGGCTGCCGGGAAGGTCTTCAAACATCCCCACCTACCGTAAATTAACAGCGAAACAGGAATTGAATATGGAGGGAGAGTAAACAAAATGTTCGCAATTCTTCATCCTGCTTTGGCTTTCATTATCACTGCCACTTTCCAAAAAAAATATGTCGCAGTATCAGACACATTTTCTCGAAATTAATGAGCAACGTGAATAGATGGTTAGCATCCGGCGGGGAATACTACTTCTATTCTTGTAGGACCAGCACTGGCACGAGACTATGGCGAACCACCTCTTGGGCAATGCTTCCGAAAACCCAGCGTTTCAGGCCCATCTCGCCTTTGCTGCAAATGACGATCAAATCAACGTGCTCTAAGCGCGCTTCCGAGTAAATACCTGAAGACACTGCACCGGCAGTCACGTCTATCTCAGTGTTAATGCCCGCCAGCTCGTTCGTATAGGTATTGATAACGCCTGTCAAATAGCTGTTTGCTTCAACCTCGCGTCTTTTGAAAGCGCTCGGCTTTAACGGAATTGTCCGCTCTGGCGTATATGTTCCGAACTCGATGGGGGGAAGGACGACGCTTACGAAGACGATGGTTCCACCACTGGCGCGCGCAATCCACGCAGCTACAGGTATAGCCTTCTCGGACAGTTCTGAGCCATCAAGAGGCACTAAAATCCGTTGAAACATGGTATTGCTCCTTTGACATCCTTGCCGTTATCAACACGAATCGTGTGTTCTTCATTGTACAACATTGATGAGAAATATCTAAGGGATATCACCAGATGTGGAGTCATCCTCGTTCCA
>CATPCK010000553.1 GCA_955652655.1 uncultured Ktedonobacteraceae bacterium
GTGTAGTGCTCGGTGAGCAGGGACTATTAGAGGTCGCGACACATCCACAGGCAGATATCGTTGTCGCCGCTACCTCCGGGTTGATGGGACTGGAGCCAACTCTCGCAGCTATCCGGGCCAGGAAAACCATCGCTCTTGCAAATAAAGAGACACTGGTTATGGCAGGTCACCTGGTCATGCGAGAAGCGCAGCGCTCAGGTGTGTCCATCCTACCGGTGGATAGCGAGCACAGCGCCATCTGGCAGTGCCTCCGCGGTGAGCAGGCAAAAGAGGTCAATCGTTTACTACTCACGGCTTCGGGCGGCCCTTTCCGTCGTGCTACACTTGAACAAATCCGTTCAGTGACGGTGGAGCAAGCCCTTGCACATCCTACATGGCGTATGGGTCCCAAGATTACGATAGACTCTGCGACGCTGATGAATAAAGGCCTGGAGGTATTGGAGGCGCATTGGCTCTTTGATATCCCGTATGAACGTATCGAAGTAATAGTTCACCCTGAGAGCATCATTCACTCTATGGTCGAGTTTGTCGATGGCTCGCTCAAGATGCAAGCGAGCCTGCCGAGTATGCATCTCCCCATCCTCCATGCCTTGAGCTATCCCGCGCGACTCAATACTGCGGGGAAGGGACTTGTGCGAGAGTTACACTGGTCGGATGTGGGCCAGCTCAATTTTGAAGCGCTTGATGGAACCCGCTTCCCCTGCTTTCGCCTGGCCCTGGATGCGGCCAGACGTGGAGGAACCTATCCCAGCGTCCTTGTGGGAGCGGACGAGGAGGCCGTTGCTCTTTTTCTGGATGGTAAGATCGAGTTCTCGCGTATCGCGGAACTGATAGAAGCTGCTCTGGAGCAACATCGATCCGTAGAACAGCCAGATATCGCTGCGATTTTAGAGGCAACCGCCTGGGCGAGACGAGCAACACGTGAAATAATTATGTCGCAAATTACGAGATAAATTAACGAGGATATGAAGCATTATGAATAACTGGTACTTGCTAGCAGCCATTCCAGTCTTTGGGTTGCTCGTGCTTGTGCATGAATTCGGTCACTTTATAACGGCAAAATGGGCGGGTATTCGTGTGGAAGAGTTTGGGATAGGTTTTCCTCCTCGCATAGTGGGGCTCCGCCAGCGCGATGAAGGAGGATGGGAGGTCATCTGGTTTGGGGGGAAACGCTCTGAAGAGGATATCTATGGCTCGCGGAAGCAGACTCCGTTTAGCGGCACCAGTGGCGGCGTGAGCACATCCGGCACTCCCATATCCAATCATACCATTTATTCCATCAACCTTATTCCCATCGGTGGTTTTGTGCGTATGCCTGGAGAGAATGGGGATATCAACGACGAAAGTGGCAACTACGACGCGCAGAGTTTTGCTGCGAAATCAGCTGGCAAACGGCTCATCGTGCTTGTTGCTGGTGTTACCATGAATGTTTTATTAGCAATGGTATTATTCACTTTTGCCTTTGGTTTCGGCGAGCCAAAACTCCTTCCGCAGATCGGCAAAGTCGTTCCTGGTACTCCCGCCGCTACTGCTGGCATACGTCCTGGTGATACCATCGTCTCTGCTAATAATCAACCTGTCAAATTTTTCTCTGATCTCCAGGCCATCGTAAATACCGATCTCCAGGCCGACAAGAATCAGCACGCGACGGTCCCAGTCGCCTTGCAGATTCGGCGCCCTGGTTCGGCAGAACTCATCTCAACGACTGTGAATGTTCGCGAGCATCCACCGGCAGGTCAGGGGCCAATGGGGATTGAGGCAGGTGGAAAGGTTGTCTTTGACAGTATACCGCTCTGGCAAGCTCCTCTTAGAGGTGTACAGTATACCTTCCAGATGACGACAGACTTTCTACAGGCTATTGGGCAGATGATTACAGGCGCTCTCCCATTTCAAGTTGCGGGACCTGTGGGTATAGTGAGAATCACAGGAGAAGTTGCTCAGAGTGTCCCCAATGAGGGCTGGTGGCCTATACTTAGCTTAACAGCGGTATTAAGCCTGAATTTAGCAATTATCAACATACTACCTTTCCCCGCTCTGGATGGCGGGCGCGTCGTACTTGTGTTGATTGAAGTTCTACGCGGTGGCAAGCGGCTGAAACCGGAAGTCGAAGGTATGATTAATTTTGCCGGTATGCTTATGCTGCTTACCTTGATGGTTGTGATCACATTTTTTGATGTTAAGAATTTGCTGCCTTAGCGAAGCAAATCAATGGAGTAACAGAGTTATGCGACGGAAATCCCGGCAAATTCATGTCGGTAATGTAGCTATAGGGGGCGAAGCGCCCATCGTGGTTCAATCCATGACAACCACCTACACACGCGATGTAGAAAGCACAGTGGCACAGATCCAGCGCCTTGAAGATGTTGGCTGTGAAATCGTGCGAGTAGCTGTGCCTGAGGAAGAGGATGCTCTCGCTATCGGCGAGATCAAAAAGCGTATCCACATCCCGCTGGTGGCTGATATTCACTATAAACACTCGTTGGCTTTGGAAGCCATACGTCAGGGTATAGATTGTGTCCGTATTAATCCAGGTAATCTGATTAACGGCCGTAAATCGCTTGAACAGATTGTGGCTGCATGTAAAGAGCGAGGCGTCGCTATGCGCATCGGCGTCAATTCAGGCTCAATTGACGCTCTTGATCAGCGCGGGCAAATGCAGCGTATCCAGGTCCGCCTGCGCGATGATGGTGTGTTGGAACGCACAGATCCGGCTGAGGCTCGACGTAAAGAACGTGAGCACCTGGCAGAGCGTATGGTCACCAAGGCTCTGGAGTATATTAGCTGGTGCGAGGAACTGGATTTTCACGAGATCAAAGTCTCGCTAAAATCCTCCACCGTGCTTACCGCGGTTGAAGCCTATCGCCGCTTTGCGCAACGCTCAGATTATCCCTTACATCTTGGTATTACGGAAGCTGGAACTCTTGTCACAGGTTCAGTAAAATCATCAGTTGGCCTGGGGTTGTTACTAGCCGATGGCATTGGCGATACTATACGAGTGAGCCTGAGCGCAGAACCAGAAGAAGAGATACCGGTAGCATATGAGATTTTACGATCTCTCGAACTACGTAATCGTGGTGTCACGTTTGTCTCCTGCCCCTCGTGTGGACGCGTCGAAATCGATGTCATCCAGGTTGCCAATGAAGTAGAGAAGCGGCTCTCCAAAGTCCAGACTCCCATTCATGTCGCGGTCATGGGTTGCGTCGTCAATGGCCCCGGAGAATCGCGGGATGCCGATGTGGGTCTGGCTGGCGGCAAGGGGCGAGGGGTAATCTTCCGCAAAGGTGAAGTGATAAAAACTGTTCCCGAAGACCAGTTCCTGGATGCTGTTTTGAAAGAAGTGGCGAGCCTGTTGCCTGAACGCGAAGCAAAGCTGGTATATCCAGAGGGCGGGATCCATGAGACTGCTGGACACCACCGCACTCGCACAGAAGGTATGGGCCTTCCCATCCTGAAATCCTAGCTGTACAAGCAACACTTGCGCACATCTACAACAGAAAAGCGGCTTCATGTGAAGTCGCTTTTCTTGGTGGGCGATACAGAACTCGAATCTGTGACCTCTACGATGTCAACGTAGCGCTCTAACCAACTGAGCTAATCGCCCCTGAACAGGAACAATCATAGCATCGTGCTTAAAAGTTGTCAAGCTTTTGGAAATTGAAATGAGAGATTCATAGCTGTACACCTTGCATGTATTTAGATGCAATGTTATACTTTGTCGGGGTGAAAACATCCTACAGCGCATCACTACCATACATGGGAATAATTTAGCTAAAGAACATGTAGAGGGGAGCTTCCTCAATGCCTCCTTTAACCTTCTGGCGAACTATAAGCATTAGAAGGGATATTTCCGGATGCACAAATAGGCGTTTTCTCGCCAAGCTCTTGGGAGTAATACTTCTCATTATTTTAATTACTATCGAAGTCGGTCCCCTTATTGGGCATTCTGTATACGCGGAGATCACTCCACTTAATCACACTAGTCCAGGTGTAGATGAATCATGTCGTCAAATATCGTTTTCTCCCGATAACAATCCCTTTGGCCTATGTCCAGGCCCGTATCCGCAAGGTGGTAACTGTGTATGGTGGGGCTGGGAGATGTGGCACCTTCTTGGCTATGATCTACCTCGCAACTGGGGGAATGCAGCCGATTGGATTGCTGATGCTGAACGTACTGGCCTCCCCTTGGGGACAACTCCACGCGTCGGTTCCATTGCAGTCTTTCCTGTTGGAGACGGCGTATGGGCTTTCACTTCTGTAGGCCATGTAGCCTTTGTAACCTCAGTAAGCGGTGATGGAAGTACCTTCAATGTGACGTATCAAAACTATGGTGATTCCACTCCGATGCACGTCGGTACTGGCTATCCTGTCTCGGTCATCAATGAACCTCGTTACCAGAATAACAACCTGCGCTTCATCTATTTCCCCAAACCAATTGATCCACGTATCTTCGCGCACCTGCCAGGTATCGATGGCAACGCGGTCGCGGGAGTAGCGAATGCCAATAGCCTCTTGACGCATTCTTTCCCAAGTACATCATCGTCTGGCGGATCATCGTCGGGCACATCATCGTCAAGCACAGAAAATCAGCTCGCATTAGGCTTATTCCCTTCTTCGACTGAGCAGGAGTTCAACGCAGACTTTGCTGGCACTGGCTTAAGCGACCTGCTGCTCTATAACCGCGTAAAAGGAACATTGAGTGTCCTCAGTTTCACCGACCAACTGAGGCGTTTAGAAAAAGAGCATCTGCCGACTGATGCCATCAATGATATCGCAGCAGGGAACAATGCTTTGTCCCCTCAGCTTACCAGCCTTGCCGATGCCACTACTCCCGCAAATGGCTGGGGGCAATCATTGGATATCCATATAGGTGATTTCGCGGGTACAGGGCGATCCGATATCCTTCTCTACGATCGTGTCACCGGTAAATTGCAATTGATTAGTCTCACTCCGCAGCTCACAATCCAGAAGCATGTGATTCTACCGGGTTGGGGAACTGGCTGGGAATTGTATGTAGGTCGCCTGGATGGTCATCGTAGTACTGTCTTTATGTATAACCGGCTGGTTAACTCAGTGCCTATTATGCCCACAACTCCCACTCCCAGTGCAACTGCGGTGGTATCTAATCCACCAAATCCGGCCTCAGGTACGACAGCGACGCCAAGTCCGACAGCGAAACCAACACCAAAACAGGACACGACAACGAAACCAACTACGACACAAAGAACTACACCGAAAAAAACAACAACAACAAAAACACCGACGAAAAAGACAGCGAAAA
>CATPCK010000554.1 GCA_955652655.1 uncultured Ktedonobacteraceae bacterium
ATGGATGGCGATCCCGATAGGATTTGAACCTACGACCTACAGTTCCGCAAACTGTCGCTCTATCCAACTGAGCTACGGGATCATGGGTGATTATGTCTCTCTCTATGCCGTGGATTATAGCACCCTGGCAGGGCATTGTCAATAGTTTTGCTTGATAGTGAGTGTGGGTATGCCTCAAAATAGCCCTACTTTGGGCCATAAGGTAAGCTAGCTGTCTTCTTCCATCACGCGCAAATGCAATTCTTGCAGCTGCTTTTCTTCAACCGGCGAGGGCGCATGCATCAAGAGATCGGTGGCGCTTTGCGTCTTGGGGAAGGCGATCACCTCGCGAATACTGTCTTCATTTGCCAGCAGCATCACCAGGCGATCGATGCCGAGGGCGATACCGCCGTGAGGAGGGGCTCCGTACTCGAAGGCTTCGAGCATATGCCCAAACTGCTCTTTGATCTGTTCTTCATCCAGTTTCATCAGTGAAAAGACTTTTTTCTGGATCTCTGAAACATTGATACGAATGCTACCACCGCCGATCTCGTAGCCGTTACAGATGATGTCGTATTGCCTGGCACGAATGTTTAAGGGGTCTTTGTCGAGGCGATCAATATGAGCCTCGTCCATACCGGAGAACGGGTTGTGTTCTGCCTCATAGCGCTGCCCTTCTTCATCGAAATGCAGAAGCGGGAAATCAACCACCCAGCAAAGAGCCATCACGTTGGGATCAACCAAATTGAGGCGCTCGGCCAACTTTCCGCGCAATCGATAGAGGACATCGTTACAGACCTTGGCGCTATCCGCAACAAAAAGCAGCAGGTCGCCTGGTTCTCCCTGGAGACGGTCAATGATCGCTTGCACCTCGTCATGAGACATGAATTTTATCAACGGTGATTTCACTTCACCAGCGGGACCGATCGCCAGGGAGACGAGTCCTTTAGCCCCCAGCATACGAGCGAATTCCGTGAGTTCTTCTATTTCTTTACGGCTGTAACTCCCTGCTGCTGGGACGCGAATACCTTTCACCGTGCCGTTAGCAGCTAAGGCTCCCTGGAAAACGCCAAAATTCCCAGCCCGCGCGAGGTCCGAAATCTCAACCAATGGTAGGTCAAAGCGGAGATCAGGATGATCTGTGCCGTAGCGATCCATTACATTTGAGAAGCTAAGACGCGGGAAAGGTATCTGCTTGATGCGCTTCTGCGTCGTCTTTTGGATCAAGAAGATCAGGAGCCCTTCGATTAAGTTCATGACGTCTTCCTCAGCCACAAAGGCCATCTCGACGTCGAGCTGAGTAAATTCCGGCTGGCGATCCGAGCGTTGATCTTCATCGCGGAAACAACGGGCTATCTGGAAGTAGCGATCTAACCCGGCGACCATCAAGAGCTGCTTGAGCTGCTGAGGCGACTGTGGCAGTGCGTAGAACTCTCCAGGATAGAGCCGGCTTGGTACAAGGTAGTCTCGCGCTCCTTCCGGAGTACTTTTCATTAAAATAGGTGTCTCAATCTCCAGGAAACCACGTTCATCCAGGTAATCGCGCATGGCTTTGACCACGCGATGGCGAAGAATCACATTTTCGCGCATAGAAGGACGCCGCAAGTCAAGGTAGCGATACTTGAGGCGCAGAGACTCGTCGACCTGAATATTATCGCTGATGGGGAAGGGTGTTGTACGAGAAGGATTCAATATCTCGATATGTTCAGCGGCTACCTCGATAGCCCCGGTAGATAGATTTGGGTTCTCTGTTCCCGCCAGGCGGGGTACCACTGTTCCACTAACCTGTACGACGTATTCAGAGCGCACCTCCGAAGCGATGCGATGCGCTTCCGCAGAGCGTTCTGGATCACAAATGACCTGAGTTACTCCATAGCGATCACGAATGTCCAGGAAGACCAGGCCTCCATGATCCCGGCGTCGATTCACCCAGCCAGCCAGGGTTACCTGTTGTCCAATTGCATCTTTATTTAAATCACCACAGGTATGGGTGCGATAATGTACTGCGAATGCCACGATTCTAATGCTCCTTACTTTGATGAGGATGAATGAAAAAGTCTACGATGCTAAACACTTCCAACCACTTAACTACGCGCAACTATTTTGAGGGTTGGTATGGAAAGAGATGAGAGCAGGCATGGACGAAGTATTTTGTGATAAGACATTGACCTGCGAGCCTTGCGCATCCACAGCTATACTCCTGGGCAGAGCAAGAAAGGTAGGTGAAACATATTGTTGCGCCAGGTGGAGTGTCATGGACGAATTATTGTTGGCAACGCCTCCACCGGTCGTTGTCGATGTTGGGGTGACTCCAGTGGTTGATGTCTCGGCATTTCCACCGCTCATCGTCTTTAAGTCCAGAATACGGTGAGAAGCTGTATCCATAATATACAGGTGCGGCTCACCATTGACAGTACCAGCACCTAAAGAACTCGGTGAAGGCGTTCCGGGCACGGCCAATGCCTTTGTGCCTTCCTGGGTGACCGTGGGGACAGGCGTTTGCCAGGTAAACGTCTTCGCGCTCACTGGAAGTGGTTGCGAAATAGGATTGTCCACTAAGACGCTCGTCGCCGGCTGAGTCTGCGTGCCACCTGCCAGTTGAATATTCTGCACTGAACCACCAGCTAACAGAAAAAAGAGCTCATGATTGGGAAAAGCTGTGACGCTCATAATAGTATTTGAGAACGAAAGCGTACTCGTCGTCGTTTGAGCAAGTGGCCTATTTGCTTTGGAGAAGTAATCCATAATCAGGGTCGATGTTTGGACGGTGTTTGAGCCAAAGACCACATAGACATCAGTTCCCGCAGCAGTAATGAGCGTGGGCATTTGATCAGCCCTGACCAGGTGCGGATCAATCTGAGAGCTGGTATCAAAAACGGGATGATCCGGTTTTGCTTGATCAGGTGAAAGCAGGTTGAGCGCATAGACGTAGTTTGGCGTAGAGACGCCCGCTTTCATCGGTTGCGCCGTCAGCAGAACCAATTGAGATCCATTACTGGCAATATCCAACACCTTGGTATCGGCAGTGATAGGGAGAGGCACAAAAAACAGGCTGTTATTGTTGACCTGGTACAACTTATTATCCATGCCTAGAGCATACAATTGGGGAACTTTCTTCCCCTTCACTTGAGCAATAGTTTTCGCCTGGGTGCCAGTCGTCCCATCATTGATGGCATTTGTCGTGGCGTTGGAGGGGCAGAGAAGCGCGATCGAGGATTGATTGTTATAGTTGGCAATAGCCGTTTGAACGCTCTTTGTCAGGTCACCCTCAAGACGCGAGACGGTATTGCGCTGGTCATCGGTCAACGTGGTATTCTGTAGCAACGTACGTAAGGATTTCTGCGCAATTGCCAGGTTACTGAGAGCGGCAGCAGGGTTGGTAGAAATCATTTTATTAGCATTAGACATGCTATTTTGAGCGTTTTTTACTTGCTCCGTCACCCTGGTACCGGTATTGAACTGGAGAAAAAGGTAAATCCCTCCTCCAACCGTCGCCAGAATTACCAGAACCAGTAAGGCCAACATAGGGTAAAAAAGGCGACTACGGCTCCGACGCTGGGGAGAAAGGGCAGGTTGGGGTGCAGTATCTATGTCATCAGCTGCAAGCGGACCGCTACTAAAGCGCATAGAACTGCTCGGGACACGTCCATCACCAATCATTGCTGAAGGCGCGGTGGTAGGAGAACTCCCCGGTGATCCCAGCGACGCGTTATCTTCACCAACTTCACGGCCACCCACGGGCACAGGACGACGGACATTAGGCGGCTCCCAGCCGGCCTCTTGTACAGATACAACGATGGCAGTGATATTATCTGGCCCACCGTTCTCATTGGCGCGTTGTACAAGGTGATAGACACTATCCTGAGGACCGGATTGGTCGACTATTCTGCGGATTTCATCATCGCTTACCAGGCCCGAGAGGCCATCAGTGCAGAGTACCAGTGCATCTTTATCCTCTAATTGTTCGGGGAAAACGTCGATCTCTACATCGGCCTGAGTACCCAGACACCGCGTAATCACATTGCGCTGCGCGTGGGTACGCGCCTGATCTTCAGTCAATAGCCCGGCTCTTACCTGTTCAGCCACCCAGGAATGATCTTGTGACACTTGCTTTACCTGTCCATCGCGGACAAGGTAAGCACGGCTATCTCCAACGTTAGCAACATATGCCATATTGCCACGGAGAACGGCGGCAACACAGGTCGTGCCCATTCCGCTACGTAACATATTTTCCGCCGCACGCTGATGAATCAGTGCATTCGCGCGTTTGATCGCATGGAGCAAGGAGTAGGCGACATCATCGCTATCATCCTGATAATACACATTACTAACGGTATCTACAGCTATTTCGCTTGCCACTTCACCAGCTGCATGTCCGCCCATACCATCAGCCACAATGAACAAAGCGCCCTTCTTTGCCATCACCTGTTGATCTTTAGGGATGACATAAGCCATATTA
>CATPCK010000555.1 GCA_955652655.1 uncultured Ktedonobacteraceae bacterium
AGCTCTCCTATCTCGGGCGTCGCCTCCGCATCAGGCTCTACCGTTTCTCCTCCAACTATCATCAGTGTCGCAGGCGGCTGCGTCGAATCTGCGCCCTTCTCTTCTTGCTGCGCCAGCAAGGCAAGCGCTCGTACGATATTGCGAATATCTTTGCGTGGAAGCATGCGCCCGACGTAGACAATGATCCTGCCCTCTTGCTCTAGCCCAAGGCGTTTGCGCGCTTCAGCCTGTGAGACAGGTTTGAAGACCTGGGTGTTGACTGCTGAAGGAATAACCACGACCTTACCTGGATCTGCCTCGTAATCGTTAATCAGTTCGATCTGTTCCGCCGGACACTGCGCGATCAGCCTATCGACGTTGCGCACAATACTCAGTTCAGTCTTGATGCGATCACCCGGGCTGGTATCGACTTTCTTCTGGTGCCTGCGCTTGGTCTTGCCGGTTGCGTGGAATATCTGGACGGCTGGGATGTCAAGGCGCTGTCGCAATTCAGCAGCTACCCAGCCAGACATCCAGAAATTGCCATGGATCAGGTCGTAACGAGCCTCGTCCCGCACCATAAAGCGCAAGAAAGAATCGCGAAACTGCGACATGAACGGCCACAATTCATCCTTTGGACGCGGCTTCGGTGGTCCAGCCTTTAGATTCACAACACGCACTCCTGGCGCCCAGTCAATGATTTCAGGCGCGTCAGAACTATCCCGGCGCGTGAAGATATCGACAGCATAACCGCGTCGTGCAAGGTTGCGACTTACTTCGTCAACGTAGACGTTTTGACCACCAGCATCCGCGCCGCCAAGTAAGGCTACCGGGCTGGCATGTTCGCTAAGAAACGCTATACGCATGAGTCTATCCATCTAGATTATTCCTCTCAATAAAGGCCTGGCGAATATGAACGCTCGACGAGAGCCCTGGGAGCCTCCGGGCTTCTTCTCATACACGGTTCCTGTTCCTGGTCAGGCCTGAGACAAGCTAAGACCTCATCCCACATGGGCATAGCGGGTATTGCTTCTCGCAAGCGCGAAAGCATGCTGCCAATCATGAATGAAGCGGTCCAAGCCAAATTGAATGCTAGCCGCAGCACGCGCATTGTCACCTATATGGCGCGCCTCGCCAGGGTTAGCGAGTAAGAATTGCATGGCGTCGATGAGCTTGTCGATATCACAGGAGATAAAGCCTGTTACGCCATTGTTGATGGCTGTGGGCAGCTCTGTTGTCGCCAGGGCGACGACGGGCATTCCTATGGTCATGGCTTCTATTACAGCCAGCGGCAGGCTAGTATAGCGTATGGGGCTGAACAAGAAGCGGTACTCTGCGACACGGCGATGTAGGTCACGATACGGCACATCACCAAGGCCGCCAAATTCTTCCGTTCCCATGCCTACAGCATCAAGCGGTATCCTCTGTTGCGCGTGACGAAAGATATCGTACCCGGCAATGCGGGGCCGCTTCTGCATCCCGTTGATGACCGTGATACCTCGCTCGATGTGCCCGCTATAGCGAATCGAGGGGTCAATGGCGACACTGTGCTCAATGACCACGGTCGGAGTGCGGCCGTTATCCCACATCAGGCGGTTGTAGTGCGTCACATGGACCAGCAGTACATGGGGGTCGTCGATGGGGTGATGAGTATTGACGGCGTCCGGCTTCGGGGTGTTGTGTTCGAGGTAAATTTTCGGGAGCAGGCGCTGTTCATCGCTCAGAATCTCGAACTGGTCCTCGAAGTAATTCTTCGGCGTCTGGTAGATGATGAGATCAAGCTGCAGGTCCCGCACGCGCTCCGCCGGCACCTCTTGCATATACGAGGGGAGATCGAAGGTGCGGCCTCGCCCACCGTAGCCCTCTGGACGGCCCGGTTTGACCGGGAGGTACCAGTCGGCCTCGATGCGCGCCAGTGTGTTCAGGTAGCTGCCATGAATATGCCAGATCAAGATCTTTAAGCGTTGCATGCAACCTCTCCTCTCGTAAGTAGTTTCTCCGCCGTCCCGATGACTGCCTCCGGCTTGAGCCATTCCAGGCAGCGGTGATCGATGGGGCATTCCCAGTACCCGCATGGGCTGCACTCGACCGGTTTTCTTAGGATGGGATGGCGGGCTTGATTCAGGGGCGCCCAACGCCGGGGATCGGCAGGGCCAAAGATAGTGAGACTCGGCGTGTCCACGGCATTCGCGATATGGGACGGGCCGGTATCGTTGCTGATGAAGAGGCCCAATTTGCTGATGAGCGCTGCTAATCCTCCCAGGGAAGTTTTACCGGCAAGGTTCAGCGGCTGTGCCTTCATATACCCTGCTACTTCTTGTACTGTTGAGCTATCATCAAAGCTACCGGTCAAGACTATTTGCGCGTTATAGCGGTTGACGAAGTAATCCGCCACCTGCGCGAAGTACCGGGCGGGCCAGCGCCGGGATGGTGAACGTGATCCCGTGTGCAGTCCAATCCATGGTCGATGCGCTCGCGGCAACTCGCGCAGCAGAGTAGTAGCTGCGATATGATCCTCCTGGAAGAGCGGAAACTCCAGCGCTGTTGAGTTGCTGTCACATCCCAGGAGTTTCGCCAGGCCGAGATTGCGTAGCACCTCCGGCCAATGATCCGGATAGGGCATGCCGAATGTCAGCCGTGCGCGAGATGACTTCTCTGTTTTCTCATAATAACCGGCGGTCATACGTCCTTTGAGCTCCAATACGAATGGATTACTTGTTTGACCGTTGCCATGCATTTGGATGACCAGGTCGTACCCATAGGTTCGTTGGTCTTCGAGGAAACGCCGGGTGCGAACAGGATCAACCTCGACCTCGGCGATGCCGGGATAACCGGCAAACTCAACAAAGCGGTCAATGTAGTGCGAAAAGCGGCGGGAAAAGTCAGTGGCCCATGGCAACCCGATCAAAGTGATTTCGGCATCAGGAAAACCCGCACGGATTGAGCGCAGCGCGGGTACGGCCAACAGCATATCGCCCAGGTACAGGGCTCGGAAGATGGCAATTCGCTCAATTTGTTTGCTCATAGCTTTCCTCCTGGTAAAAAAGTTGCCTGTGTCAGGTCGCTCTTCCCTATTTCAGATAGTAATGCCTCCACCTCTTCGACGACCTTTTCCGGTGCAATATCAAGACACGGTAGCCCTATAGGGCACTCGAAGAGGTAGCAGGGGTGACACGCCGTATGGCGCCTCAGTAACCTGTAGTGTATCGCGCGCGGATACCATTGTTCCTCGTAGTCGGTACCGGAAAAGAGGATGACCGCCGGGGTCCCCACCGCGTCGGCGAGGTGCATAGGCAGGCTGTCATTGCAGATTACCAGCGCCGCTCGCTCGACTAGCGCCGCATACTCGTCCAGTGTTGTGCCTCCAATCAAACAGTGGATATTGGGGGCGTGTTGCCTCAGCTCTTCTATCAGCGCGCTTTCCCGTTCAACCCCGGTTACCAGTACGGGCAGAACCCTCCTGGCGAGGTGGCGCGCCACGACGCCGAAACGTTCAGCGGGATAGCGACGGGCACGTGCACTTGCGCCCGGGTGCAAGAGAATGAATGGCGCCGCGGGATCAAGCCCTACGCGCTCCAGCAGAGAAGCTACAGCCTGGCGGGCCTCGTCAGGGATGATGACTGTGAGCCTGCGCTCTCTAGCGACAAAGCCCAGGTGCTCGACCAGGCGCAGGTTTCTTTCAGCCTGGTGCAATTCGTCGGCAGCACCGCGCAACTCGGTTGTTAACGTGCTGCCGCCAAACTCCTTTGATTCTCCCGCCCGCAGGGGTATTCCGGCCAGGTAGCAGGCATAGCCGGGAGTATGCGGCGTCTGACTGAACGAAGTGAAGATGAGCGCCGCGTCAAACTTTCGTTCGGCAAGCAGGTCGATCAACTCCCTCTCGCGTGCCGGATCAAATGGAATACGTCCCCCCACATCTTGCCAGACGGCGCGCCACGTAATCACATCGTCCACCCACGGAAGGAGCGGCACGGCGGTCGCGCCACCTGGGCTGGCGAGCAAGGTCAGGCGCGCATACGGTGACGTTTCTTTTACAGCCCGCAGTGCCGGTCCAAGCATGATCACATCGCCAATATTGTCCAGGCGCACAGCCAGAATATGTTTTGCGGCCAGCCATTCGTGCATCAGTCCAGTACCTCCATCAAGAATGAGTGCTGCTGCAAGAGGCTGGTTGCGGCCTCCACAACCATCTCTGGCGTGACAAGGCGCAGGCACTCGTGCTTATAGGGGCAGACCCGGCTAAAGCAGATGCGGCAGGGAACGTCGACATTGAGTAAACGATGAGGGACCTGCCAGGGCCCCCATTGCTCCGGTGGATTAGTCAGGGCAAAAAGCGCGACTACAGGAGTTTTCACCGCCGCGGATATATGCATTGGACCGGTGTTATTGGTAATCGTCAGGTCGGCGGCCTCAATCAGCGCACATAATTCAGCGAATGGCAATATGCCCACAAAAGTGTGGATTGCCTGGCGGCTATCTTTGCGCAGGTTACTCACGATGCGCTCGACGAGTTCCCGCTCATCTTCCGCTCCGGTGAGGAGAACCGTTGCGCCGGTCTCCGCTACAAGCAGATCGATCGCCTCGACATACATCTCCCAGGGATACGTGCGCGCCGGCATACTGCACCCCGGATGTACCACGACCACCGGACGCTGGCGATTTACACCCTGGCTGGCTAAGATGGCGTCTATCTGCTCCCTGGCCTGCACTGGCACGTGTAAAACGAGTGCACGGTTGCCGGTGGTAAAGCCAATGGCATCGACCAGGTCAAGCCCGCGTTCGACCTCGTGCATCACGCGTTCTGGATGTTTGTGGCGCGTCGTTAGAAGCGAACCGGGGCCATCGATTGAGGCTGCCGAGCGCAGCGGTATGTCCGCCAGGTAGCAGAGGTAGGCGGCGGGCAGGGGACTCTGGCGAAACGACGTGAAAATGATCGCTCCATCAAAGCGCCTTTCACGAATGGTTGCTATCATCTCTTGCTCGCGCTGGCTGTCCTGAGGCAGTTTATGCCAGGGATCCATCCAGGGCGCCTGGTAGACGATCACATCATCGAGGTCTGGAT
>CATPCK010000556.1 GCA_955652655.1 uncultured Ktedonobacteraceae bacterium
CACTGATCGACCGGAGACGGTGCGCGAAGCTATCGCCAGGGCTAGAGTGCGCATGGCGCCGCAAACTGTGCAGTTGATCGAAACGAACCAGGTCTCCAAGGGGAGTGTTTTAGAAGTAGCCAAGATCGCCGGCATCATGGCAGCCAAACAGACCCCGCAAATCATTCCTCTCTGCCACCCCCTGCCCATGACCCACATCGATATCCATTTCACGGTCGACAGCGAACAGGGATTGGTCGAGATCGAGGGGCGTACGCGCACAAACTATAAGACCGGGGTGGATGTCGAGGCACTTACGGCTGTCACTGTGGCCGCACTGACCATCTATGACATGTGCAAAGGAGTAGACACAACAATCACGCTCGAGCAGGCATATGTTGCCTCAAAGAGTGGAGGGAAAAGCGGCACGGTCGAATTTCAACCTCAACCTTTATCCCGCGGGACGCACCTCTAATCGTAAGAACATCACCTCTAACAGGTTGCGATCATCTGGATTGTTGAGCCGTAAATCGGTCTGGCCAAGGGGCGTTACTATTCTGCCGTCTTTATCCACAGGAGCGATTGTACGAATGGCGCGCGGATTGCCACCGATCCAGCGTACAGGTTCGATCAATGAACCCAGTGGCACTGAAATGGTCAGATGCTGGCCGCGCAACTTCTCATCCAGATCCTGTAAATGGAGTTCGAGCGTATCCTCATGCTGAGTGATGCTCCCCTCCAGCGGGCTTGACTGCAGGAGGATGATCGCCTGCTCTGCCGGAGTTTCCGCAGAGCGCACAGGTGCATCTGCTTTGCGCAACACCTTTCCGTGACGAGTTCCCCCTGCACCAATCAAGGGTGAGTAGGAACGTGCTGCCTGTACTTGCTCTCCAGGGCTGTGAGGACCTTCAGTGATTGTCGCTACCCGAACAAGGTCATGCAGTGCTTTGACACGTTGGCTGCTCTGCGTTATTTGGGCGCTCACCCTCATAGCCCACTGCAATAAAGAACGGGCATAAGCTTCTCCATCGGTATGATCATGGTGAGCCTGGCGCAGTACTGCTTCAGCCTGCCTGATCAAGAATTGACAGAGGTTTACCAACGTCCCTGCGGGAATTGACGCCAGTGGGCGACTACCATAATCGATGATCGGCTCGTTATCGCCAACTTCGACAGCATAGCGCAGTGCATCATAGAGTTCCAGGTAAGCGCTGTGGCATACGTTACACCCTGCCAGGTGATAGAGCAGCGGAGCATAATGGATCGTCGCCTTCGGGTCGTTCCGCAGAAGGGCCATGATGAAGTCAGGTAATTGCTGATAAAAGCGAGGGTGATAGTCGTTGCTGGACACTAATTCAAATTCGCTTTCATCTCCTCCAGTTGTTATAGACAGGTTTGCTATATCTTGTGATGACTTCGCCAGTAGATCGTGCAACCACCTGGCCAGCTTTATATGCTCGCTACGATCTTTAGATGCATCGTCGAATTGCTTGTTTTCGTTCATATTTGACCTTTCCTGAGTATATAAGACTACTCAATCCTCACTATAGAAGCGCGATAACTGTTTCATCTGGGCCGATGCGATATGAATGACTGCATCCTCATGCCAATCAAGTAATCCTTCAGCCACCAGCTTATTCAGGCCTAACCGCACATCATCTTCGGAAAGATCATCCCGTGCCAGGGTCTGAATATCCACGATAAACTCTTGAGAGTGTGTAGAATATACTCCATACTCTGTCAAACGCAAGGCAACGATGACTGTCAAATTGGAACTTTGCTGCTGGAGACAATGGCGTATTTTTTTGTGCGCGTGATCTTTATGCTGGCTCGCATTAGCGATAGCTTCACTGCTGTTGAAAAGCGCTCTACCTGGTAGTTCTTCGAGGAGGCCGCGGAGCAATTCAGTCGCGTCATAGTCTTCGAGCTCTTGTATGATGGCATGTAACTGCCGGGGCGCCGGGCTGAGTTCCTTGATACAGTGTTTGAGGAGATTGCGTAACTCTTGTTGCGAAGCCAGGGCGAGTGCGGTCTCTTCCGGGGTGGGAAAGGGCACCCCTCCACCAACCGCTTCGGTTGCCTCGTTCAACGGATCATCCTCTACCTCCGTCCCTTCTGTTCCCTCAAGATCCGCTCCATACATCATTTGGAGCCTTTTTTTACGCAGCCGATCGATCGCTTTGTTGCGAATACTGCGATTGAGGAAGGCATAGAACTGGGCGTTGCTCAACCCATCGAGTACAGTGAGCGGCGTTCTATCTTCACCGCCAAGGAGGCCTATACGTAGAAGTTGCTCTACGACATGTCCTACAACCATGTCTAGCTCAACTGGATCATATTTGAGTACATCTAAAGAACGTTGTGCATGCCAATTCAAGTGCGCATACAAGGCTGGATAGGTCTGTTCCGCATGATACCTCAGGTCGTGTGCCGTAAAGGGCATACGAATCTCCTCCGCACTGCCTGATTGGTTGCATACCACAAATTAAATCCAACCATAGGTATGCACAGCGACAGGCTGTCGTTCACTAAATAGGGAGTTAAATACTACCTTTGCAAATTGTACCTAAATTATGGGTGAAACGCAACGAATTACGCCCCTACGTTCACGCATAAATCATTATACTTCGTAGGGGCGTACCTGGTGGACACACGTTGCGTCACATCAATATTTGATTATTCGATATCGCCGCGTTTCCCTTGACGCTGGTGCTCGTACGCCTTTTTAATAGCGTTCAAACTGCGCTGTACTTCGCCGCGCTCCTCTAAAAGATTGGCATAGCGGAAATACGCACCCGCCGTAATTTCGTGAGCGTGAGACGAATCGAGCAGGTTGAGAGCCTCGGTGAACAGTTCATCAGCAGCAGCATAGTCTTTTGCCTGATGACGTAGCTGGGCTAGTGCAATAAGAGCCTGCCCATGCGCCTGAGCATCTCCGCTGGCACGTGCGAATGTTAAGGCCTCCTGGGCCTCTTTCTCTGCCTCTTCTGCTTTACCACGCTTTAAAAGGAGTTCCGCCAGAGATGTATGACAGGTCGAAGCCGAAATCGCATCATTGAGCTCATGTTCAATGGCAATGGCACGTCTGTATTCTTTCTCTGCCTCATCAAGGTCGTCCTGCTTCTCCAGGGTTTTGCCCAACCGCTGATGGGTGAGACCGACAAGTCTCTGCTCATCCCGCATTTCATAGAGAGCCAGGCTGCGCAGAGCGTAATCACGCGCCATCGTCAGCTTACCAACCGCTTTATAATTCTGGCTGATCTCCATATACTTTTGCGCAAAACTCTTACTGTCACGATTCAAACCATCGAACATATCTAATGCACGATGATAAAAAGTCACAGCTTTTTCTAAATCACCTTGACGGAAATAATCATTGGCTAAATTACTGTACACATCGAGCGCGAACACGGGGTCATTGATTTGACTATTTTCGATGGCAGTGTTGCAGCGGAGATGATTTTCCATTGCAAGAGTGTAGTTATACAATAAGAAGTAGGCTTTACCGAGTAAATTGCGGGCGCGTTCAATTGATTCACTGTCATTTAGGCCTTCAGCTTGCGTCACTGCGGATCGTAAATCTACCACGGCTTCTTGATACTCATTCGCACCCAAATGTATCTGACCTCGCAACAGGTATAATCGATACACTTGATCCGTTGTAATACGCTCCGCCTGGATAGGCGTTAATAGCTCCTTAGCCTCTTCATAAGCGCCTTGTTGTACAAGAACGCTTGCCTGGAGTAAATCAACATCAACTTTCTGATCAGGGCCTGCGTCAGCAGGGGAATAACCCACAGCCCTCGCTTCGGCAGCACCAGCAGGCGAACCTTCTAATAAGAACGTTAAGGGAACATCAAGGCGGCGCGCAAGAATTGACAACGCTTTAAGGGATGGCCGAATTTTACCTCTCTCAATTGCAGAAATATACGAGATGGAAAATTCTGGGGCAGCTAGTTGAGCCTGGGTCATACCAAGCTTGGTACGGACCTCCCGAATGTTTGTACCGACCCTCGCTGCGACAGCCTTACCCACATTTGCAGCTTCCAGGGATGATGGCATAGTCTTACTTCCTTTCAAGTGAACCTGTTAATGTCTGGTCAAAAGTCCCATCTATTAAAGAATCAAAGTCGATATTGACTCCTTATTATATAATAGACAATTTGGCAGTAATTGCACGGAATTTACTCCCACTTTTTGACTATTCCAGACATATAAAACCTTTATTAGCCACTCAACCTAAAAAGTGGTTCCTAAAGGTTTTGATATACTTCTGAAAACAAGAATTACGAAATAATACATCGTAGTTATCATAGTAACATAATGATCAATAGAAGTCAATGATTTCGATAGTATGATTCGATTTATCGTTACATCTTACCGTTATAAATACACATAGCTATGAGTACTACACAATAAGAAATAAAAGTATTATTTTTATAATGGCACGTTTTACATGTAAAACGTGCCATTATAAAAATAATACTTTTATTTCTTATTGTGTAGTACTCATAGCTATGTGTATTTATAACGGTAAGATGTAACGATAAATCGAATCATACTATCGAAATCATTGACTTCTATTGATCATTATGTTACTATGATAACTACGATGTATTATTTCGTAATTCTTGTTTTCAGAAGTATATCAAAACCTTTAGGAACCACTTTTTAGGTTGAGTGGCTAATAAAGGTTTTATATGTCTGGAATAGTCAAAAAGTGGGAGTAAATTCCGTGCAATTACTGCCAAATTGTCTATTATATAATAAGGAGTCAATATCGACTTTGATTCTTTAATAGATGGGACTTTTGACCAGACATTAACAGGTTCACTTGAAAGGAAGTAAGACTATGCCATCATCCCTGGAAGCTGCAAATGTGGGTAAGGCTGTCGCAGCGAGGGTCGGTACAAACATTCGGGAGGTCCGTACCAAGCTTGGTATGACCCAGGCTCAACTAGCTGCCCCAGAATTTTCCATCTCGTATATTTCTGCAATTGAGAGAGGTAAAATTCGGCCATCCCTTAAAGCGTTGTCAATTCTTGCGCGCCGCCTTGATGTTCCCTTAACGTTCTTATTAGAAGGTTCGCCTGCTGGTGCTGCCGAAGCGAGGGCTGTGGGTTATTCCCCTGCTGACGCAGGCCCTGATCAGAAAGTTGATGTTGATTTACTCCAGGCAAGCGTTCTTGTACAACAAGGCGCTTATGAAGAGGCTAAGGAGCTATTAACGCCTATCCAGGCGGAGCGTATTACAACGGATCAAGTGTATCGATTATACCTGTTGCGAGGTCAGATACATTTGGGTGCGAATGAGTATCAAGAAGCCGTGGTAGATTTACGATCCGCAGTGACGCAAGCTGAAGGCCTAAATGACAGTGAATCAATTGAACGCGCCCGCAATTTACTCGGTAAAGCCTACTTCTTATTGTATAACTACACTCTTGCAATGGAAAATCATCTCCGCTGCAACACTGCCATCGAAAATAGTCAAATCAATGACCCCGTGTTCGCGCTCGATGTGTACAGTAATTTAGCCAATGATTATTTCCGTCAAGGTGATTTAGAAAAAGCTGTGACTTTTTATCATCGTGCATTAGATATGTTCGATGGTTTGAATCGTGACAGTAAGAGTTTTGCGCAAAAGTATATGGAGATCAGCCAGAATTATAAAGCGGTTGGTAAGCTGACGATGGCGCGTGATTACGCTCTGCGCAGCCTGGCTCTCTATGAAATGCGGGATGAGCAGAGACTTGTCGGTCTCACCCATCAGCGGTTGGGCAAAACCCTGGAGAAGCAGGACGACCTTGATGAGGCAGAGAAAGAATACAGACGTGCCATTGCCATTGAACATGAGCTCAATGATGCGATTTCGGCTTCGACCTGTCATACATCTCTGGCGGAACTCCTTTTAAAGCGTGGTAAAGCAGAAGAGGCAGAGAAAGAGGCCCAGGAGGCCTTAACATTCGCACGTGCCAGCGGAGATGCTCAGGCGCATGGGCAGGCTCTTATTGCACTAGCCCAGCTACGTCATCAGGCAAAAGACTATGCTGCTGCTGATGAACTGTTCACCGAGGCTCTCAACCTGCTCGATTCGTCTCACGCTCACGAAATTACGGCGGGTGCGTATTTCCGCTATGCCAATCTTTTAGAGGAGCGCGGCGAAGTACAGCGCAGTTTGAACGCTATTAAAAAGGCGTACGAGCACCAGCGTCAAGGGAAACGCGGCGATATCGAATAATCAAATATTGATGTGACGCAACGTGTGTCCACCAGGTACGCCCCTACGAAGTATAATGATTTATGCGTGAACGTAGGGGCGTAATTCGTTGCGTTTCACCCATAATTTAGGTACAATTTGCAAAGGTAGTATTTAACTCCCTATTTAGTGAACGACAGCCTGTCGCTGTGCATACCTATGGTTGGATTTAATTTGTGGTATGCAACCAATCAGGCAGTGCGGAGGAGATTCGTATGCCCTTTACGGCACACGACCTGAGGTATCATGCGGAACAGACCTATCCAGCCTTGTATGCGCACTTGAATTGGCATGCACAACGTTCTTTAGATGTACTCAAATATGATCCAGTTGAGCTAGACATGGTTGTAGGACATGTCGTAGAGCAACTTCTACGTATAGGCCTCCTTGGCGGTGAAGATAGAACGCCGCTCACTGTACTCGATGGGTTGAGCAACGCCCAGTTCTATGCCTTCCTCAATCGCAGTATTCGCAACAAAGCGATCGATCGGCTGCGTAAAAAAAGGCTCCAAATGATGTATGGAGCGGATCTTGAGGGAACAGAAGGGACGGAGGTAGAGGATGATCCGTTGAACGAGGCAACCGAAGCGGTTGGTGGAGGGGTGCCCTTTCCCACCCCGGAAGAGACCGCACTCGCCCTGGCTTCGCAACAAGAGTTACGCAATCTCCTCAAACACTGTATCAAGGAACTCAGCCCGGCGCCCCGGCAGTTACATGCCATCATACAAGAGCTCGAAGACTATGACGCGACTGAATTGCTCCGCGGCCTCCTCGAAGAACTACCAGGTAGAGCGCTTTTCAACAGCAGTGAAGCTATCGCTAATGCGAGCCAGCATAAAGATCACGCGCACAAAAAAATACGCCATTGTCTCCAGCAGCAAAGTTCCAATTTGACAGTCATCGTTGCCTTGCGTTTGACAGAGTATGGAGTATATTCTACACACTCTCAAGAGTTTATCGTGGATATTCAGACCCTGGCACGGGATGATCTTTCCGAAGATGATGTGCGGTTAGGCCTGAATAAGCTGGTGGCTGAAGGATTACTTGATTGGCATGAGGATGCAGTCATTCATATCGCATCGGCCCAGATGAAACAGTTATCGCGCTTCTATAGTGAGGATTGAGTAGTCTTATATACTCAGGAAAGGTCAAATATGAACGAAAACAAGCAATTCGACGATGCATCTAAAGATCGTAGCGAGCATATAAAGCTGGCCAGGTGGTTGCACGATCTACTGGCGAAGTCATCACAAGATATAGCAAACCTGTCTATAACAACTGGAGGAGATGAAAGCGAATTTGAATTAGTGTCCAGCAACGACTATCACCCTCGCTTTTATCAGCAATTACCTGACTTCATCATGGCCCTTCTGCGGAACGACCCGAAGGCGACGATCCATTATGCTCCGCTGCTCTATCACCTGGCAGGGTGTAACGTATGCCACAGCGCTTACCTGGAACTCTATGATGCACTGCGCTATGCTGTCGAAGTTGGCGATAACGAGCCGATCATCGATTATGGTAGTCGCCCACTGGCGTCAATTCCCGCAGGGACGTTGGTAAACCTCTGTCAATTCTTGATCAGGCAGGCTGAAGCAGTACTGCGCCAGGCTCACCATGATCATACCGATGGAGAAGCTTATGCCCGTTCTTTATTGCAGTGGGCTATGAGGGTGAGCGCCCAAATAACGCAGAGCAGCCAACGTGTCAAAGCACTGCATGACCTTGTTCGGGTAGCGACAATCACTGAAGGTCCTCACAGCCCTGGAGAGCAAGTACAGGCAGCACGTTCCTACTCACCCTTGATTGGTGCAGGGGGAACTCGTCACGGAAAGGTGTTGCGCAAAGCAGATGCACCTGTGCGCTCTGCGGAAACTCCGGCAGAGCAGGCGATCATCCTCCTGCAGTCAAGCCCGCTGGAGGGGAGCATCACTCAGCATGAGGATACGCTCGAACTCCATTTACAGGATCTGGATGAGAAGTTGCGCGGCCAGCATCTGACCATTTCAGTGCCACTGGGTTCATTGATCGAACCTGTACGCTGGATCGGTGGCAATCCGCGCGCCATTCGTACAATCGCTCCTGTGGATAAAGACGGCAGAATAGTAACGCCCCTTGGCCAGACCGATTTACGGCTCAACAATCCAGATGATCGCAACCTGTTAGAGGTGATGTTCTTACGATTAGAGGTGCGTCCCGCGGGATAAAGGTTGAGGTTGAAATTCGACCGTGCCGCTTTTCCCTCCACTCTTTGAGGCAACATATGCCTGCTCGAGCGTGATTGTTGTGTCTACTCCTTTGCACATGTCATAGATGGTCAGTGCGGCCACAGTGACAGCCGTAAGTGCCTCGACATCCACCCCGGTCTTATAGTTTGTGCGCGTACGCCCCTCGATCTCGACCAATCCCTGTTCGCTGTCGACCGTGAAATGGATATCGATGTGGGTCATGGGCAGGGGGTGGCAGAGAGGAATGATTTGCGGGGTCTGTTTGGCTGCCATGATGCCGGCGATCTTGGCTACTTCTAAAACACTCCCCTTGGAGACCTGGTTCGTTTCGATCAACTGCACAGTTTGCGGCGCCATGCGCACTCTAGCCCTGGCGATAGCTTCGCGCACCGTCTCCGGTCGATCAGTG
>CATPCK010000557.1 GCA_955652655.1 uncultured Ktedonobacteraceae bacterium
CTAGCAACGCCTCTAACGAAGGAAGATCCAGGCGTGCCAGCATCATTTCCTGGTCTTCTCGGGTATTGGGTATATAGCTCATACGTACACTCTCCCTTGAGCAGTAGAACAATGTTCAGGGTAACTAATAAGCCTCCCCTCTTGGGCGACCCTTGCGGTCGCCCCTACTATACACGGGCTCCGCGAGCCGATCCGTCGTATAATAGGGGCGACCCTTGCGGTCGCCCAAGAGGGGAGCTACTGCTCAAGGGAGAGTGTACGTATGAGCTATATACCCAATACCCGAGAAGACCAGGAAATGATGCTGGCACGCCTGGATCTTCCTTCGTTAGAGGCGTTGCTAGCGCCTGTCCCAGAAAATGTACGTCTTCGACGCCCGCTTGATCTTCCTCCAGCCCTCTCTGAGCCGGATCTCAAACGAGTGCTTTACGCCATGGCGGCGAAAAATAAAAACCTCGACACCACTATCTCGTTTCTTGGCGCGGGTACCTACGACCACGCCATACCCAGTGTTGTGCCGCACCTGCAGCGCCGCTCCGAGTTCGTCACTTCGTATACGCCCTACCAGCCCGAGGTCAGTCAGGGCATGTTACAGGCCATCTACGAGTTTCAAACCATGGTCTGCCAGATCACTGGCCTGGATATCGCCAATGCCTCGCTCTATGATGGCTCGACCGCCGTCGTTGAAGCCGTGTTACTGTCTGTCGGCCCCGGCGGACGTGGTGAAGTGGTCATTTCGCAGGGTGTTGATCCCCAGTACCGCCGCGTCCTGCATACCTACGCTCACGCGCGCGGCTTCCAGGTCAAAGAGGTACCACTGCGCGACGGCCTCACCTCGATTGAGGATTTGAATGAAGCCGTCAGCGCGACGACTTCGGCAGTCGTAATCCAGCAGCCCAATTTCTTTGGCTCTATTGAAGATATGAGCGCCATTGAACCAATCGCCCACAAAGGCAAAGCCAACTTCATTGCCGCTATCACCGAGCCGGCCTCGCTGGGTATCCTTGCCTCTCCGGGTGAATACGACGCCGATATCGCCGTAGGCGAGTTGATGAGCTTCGGCAATACGATGAGTTACGGTGGCCCGGCCCTCGGCTTCATGGCTTCAAAACAGAAGTATATGCGCCTGCTGCCGGGAAGGCTGGTTGGACAGACCGTTGAGGAAGGCGGCGAAAAGCAGACTGGCTATGTCTTAACATTGCAGACCCGCGAACAGCACATTCGCCGCGAGCGTGCCACCTCCAACATCTGCACCAATCAATCGTTGCTGGCGGTTGGCGCGACCATCTACATGGCCGCCATTGGCAAACAGGGCTTCCGCGAACTTGGTGAACTCTGTCTGCAAAAAGCCCACTACGCTTATCGTCAGATCACCGCGCTGCCAGGCTTTGAGCCGGTCTTCAACACCCCGTTCTTTGATGAGTTT
This sequence comes from uncultured Ktedonobacteraceae bacterium, assembly GCA_955652655.1. GTDB lineage: Bacteria > Chloroflexota > Ktedonobacteria > Ktedonobacterales > Ktedonobacteraceae > UBA11361. The sequence continues at coordinate 1,427 of CATPCK010000557.1, forward strand.
GTCATCAAATCTCCTGTGTCAACACAGAAACTGCAGCAACGCTTCGCGCAGGCCGACATCATTGGAGGCTACGACCTGAGCCTGGACTATCCGCATATGGAGAATTGCCTGCTCTTCTGTGTCACGGAGACGCGCACAAAAGAAGATATAGATCGCCTGGTGGCAGTGTTAAAGGAGGTACAGGCATGAGTGTCGAGAAGTTGATTTTTGAAAAAGGCGCCCCCGGCCGCCGTGTGGATACCTTGCCCGCCATGGATGTACCTGCTGAAGCGCTGGACAGCATGGTCCCGGCCAATATGCTGCGTAAAGAGCCTGCGCCTCTACCGGAAGTAAGCGAGATCGAGGTGGTACGCCACTACACCCATCTCTCGCAGCGCAACTTTGGTGTGGATACAGGCTTCTACCCGCTTGGCTCCTGTACCATGAAGTATAATCCCAAGCTCAACGAAGATATGGCTGTGTTGCCAGGCTTCGCCCATATTCACCCCTTGCAGCCTGAATCGACCGTTCAGGGCGTCATTCAGCTATTCTACGAAATTGAACAGTACCTGGCCGAAATCTCTGGCATGACGCGTGTCACCCTTCAGCCTTCCGCGGGCGCTCATGGTGAACTCACAGGCCTGATGCTGATCAAGGCCTACCATGAAAGCCAGGGACAGGGGCATCGCAATCTCGTGCTCATTCCCGACAACGCCCATGGCACCAATCCCGCCAGCGCCACGCTCGCCGACTATAAAGCCGTGGAGGTGAAGAGCGATCCCCAAACGGGCGGCATCGACATGGAACACCTGAAAGCTCTCCTGGATTCGAATGCAGCCAATATTGCCGCCATCATGCTGACCAACCCCAACACGCTGGGACTTTTTGATAGCAACGTCGCCGAGATCGCGACGCTGGTTCACGAAGCGGGGGGACAGCTCTACTACGACGGCGCGAACGCTAATGCCGTACTGGGCATTACCCGCCCCGGTGACATGGGTTTCGACGTGGTGCACTTCAATCTGCATAAGACGTGCAGCACACCTCACGGCGGTGGTGGTCCAGGAGCAGGCCCCATCGGCGTCAAAGAGCACCTTGTCGCCTTTTTACCGGGACCTCTGCCCGCCAAAGGAGAACAGGGCTACTACTGGCAAGATCCCTGTCCACAATCCATCGGCAAGGTACGCGCCAACAAGGGAAACTTCGGCGTGCTGGTACGCGCCTACACCTACATTCGCACATACGGCCCCGACGGCCTGCTGCATGTAGCCCAGAGCGCCATCCTCAACGCGAACTACCTCAAACACGAACTGTCGTCGGACTACGATATCGCCTATCCTCAAATATGCCAGCATGAGTTCATCGCCACAGCCGAACGACAGAAAGAAGAAAGCGGCATCACCGCGCTCGATGTTGCCAAGCGCCTGCTCGACTTTGGCATGTACGCGCCAACCATCTACTTCCCGCTGATCGTGCACGAGGCCATGATGATCGAGCCAACCGAAACGGAGACCCGCGAAACCCTCGATTACTTCGTCAGCGTCATGAAGCAGATAGCCGAGGAGTCCCGCACCAATCCCGAAATCGTCAAGACTGCTCCTCACACCACCCCTGTCGGCAGGCTAGATCAGGCCCTCGCAGCCCGCCAGCCAAACCTGCGTTGGATGCCAGGACAGGAACAGACCCATTAACAAGGCAGTACAATTAACATAAGCCACCCCGAAATGTACCGATAGGCCTGAGAAGAGGCCTCGTACCCGTAGGGGCGGGGGTGGATGAGGCGTGGAG
>CATPCK010000558.1 GCA_955652655.1 uncultured Ktedonobacteraceae bacterium
ACCTAATGGTGGTGGATGGCAGGGACAGCAAGGATGGCAAGGGCAACCTAATGGTGGATGGCAGGGGCAACAAGAACAGCAACACCGGCCAAATGAAGGGCGGCAAGGTCAACCGATGCAGCCGCAGCCCCGGCAGCGACGTCCTCCTCAATTACCGACGGGGCCTCAGGGAAATGGTAGACAATAGGGAAAGAGGGAATGAGGTCGGGAATAATGAGTAACCCGACCCCGTTCTCCTGGTAAATGCTCTTTCCAACTGTTCAATTTCTTCTAGAACTTCCTGGCGTTCTTTCATTTTAATACTTATTTAATGGTTTTACTACTTGCGAAACGCAGACTTTTCTGGTATTGTAAGTAACGTGTGTAAGGAACAGCTTGGAGCTTGTTTGCTTGCTCAACACGCAAGTGAGTATTGAAGGTGAACGTCAGGACGACAGTGAGGTGCTGAGCTACTGATGGCAGGTTTCTGCTTTTTGGACGTTCACTTCCGTCTGTTGGCATGCGTAGATAAAGAAGAGTGTTTGATCTGGTTCCAGGTTTCATCAGTCGCACGGGTAAAAGTATTCCTGTATCCTACTCCTATTTCAGAGCGAAACGACAAAGGGAGAACATGTCTTTACTGAGTAGGGACATGATTACGATCAAGGACAGAAGTCGTCCTGGCTTTTGCATGGCCTGGCCGGTTACCCTTTTTCAAAGCACGTCTGGACTGCTCGCTTATTTTTCTGTTCTGGCATGTTGTATGCTATCTTTTTGCTTCAGTTTAACGAGCGTGTATCAATATGCTCAGGATGTATGTGATTGTGTGCCATCACACGTCATGGAACCCGGTCCACGAAGGAGGACATATTATGAGACGAAGTTATCTACCAAAAACGCTCACGGTATTCGCCGTTCTTTTCACGCTGCTGCTGAGTGCCTGCGGGGCATTCGGTGGCAACACTTCTACTCCCAACGGAGGCAATACCATGCCCTCGGGGCCAATAAAAATCGGCGTCTCGCTCTCTTTGACGGGAGATAATTCAGCCGACGGACAGGCAAGTAAGCAGGGGTACGAGACCTGGCAAGCCTTTATCAACAGCCACGGAGGGCTGCTCGGTCACCAGGTCCAGATGCTCTACCTGGACGACGGGACGAAGCAGGATCAGGTTCGCGCGAACTACCAAAAGCTGATTACAGTCGACAAAGTCAACTTGGTCGTAGGGCCATTTAATGATCCCCAAACCATTACTGGGGCCGAGGTTGCTCGGCAGCACCACATGGCCTTCCTGGAAGGCTCCGGAACCGGGCCAGAGGTTTTCAAGAACGGGCTGGACAACCTGTTTTCCGTCTCGCTCTCGGCGACGTCCTATTTCACCAGTTTTGTGCATTATGTTCTGTCCCTTCCAGCCGGTATGCGTCCGGCGACGGCTGCCTATGCCACTTCAGACGACGGGTTCACTCAGTCGCAAATCGACTCAGCCAGAACGGGGCTGGAGAAGGGCGGAATCAAAACAGCCCTCTACACGGTCTACCCAGCCGAAAATGCAGATCCCACAGGGCCTGCGCAGAAGGTCGTGGCCTCCCATGCAGACATTGTCCTGCTTGGTACGCTCGGGCTACAGGACAACCTGGCCTATATGAAGACCTTCCTCCAGCAGCACTTTAATCCGAAGTTAATCGCTGCATCAGCCGGACCCGATCAGGGCCAGGACTTCATTAATGCCATCGGGAAAAACAATACGGAGGGACTGATCGTACCAAACGATGGGTGGTGGCCAGAAGCGAAGAACTATCAAAACACCGAGTTCATACAGCTCATCACCTCCAAGTACAAGATCACCTCGGACGCCATCAGTTCCGATTCGGTACAGGCCTTCTCTGTGGGTCAGGTGCTGCAGCAGGCCATCGAGAAAACAAAGTCCCTGGATAACCAGAAGCTGATAGATGAGCTGCGTGCGGACACCTTCCAGAGCCTCCAGGGCCCGGTGGCGTTTGATAATGTAGGGCAAAACAAATTGTCCGTGGCATACCTGTTCCAATGGCAAAAGGGGAGCTTGATCCCTGTCTATCCGCAGGGACAGGCTCAGGCAAACGTAGAATACCCGAAGCCGAACTGGACCACATCCTAATTTGCCTGCCGTGTGGTCCGAGGGAGCACGATCACCGCGCGTTTGTATTCCCATTTCCTTCGCTGTGAACGTGCGGTGATCGTGGTATGAGAAAGAGAGATCCATCATCGTGACGCTTATTCTCCAAGGGGTCCTGCTCGGCATTCTGACCGGCGGCGTGTATGCCCTTATGGCATCAGGATTAACCTTGATCTTCGGGGTGTTGGAGATTATCAACATCGCACAGGGTATTCTGGTGATCCTGGGGGCCTATCTCTCGTATTGGCTGGAGCAACGGTTCCACATTGACCTCTTTGTAGGGCTTTTTATCACTATCCCGGCCATGTTCCTGCTCGGGGTGGTCATTGAGTGGGCCTTCATTCGTCGGCTCAGGTGGGACCGCGTCACTTTGTCCATCCTGGTCACCTTTGCGATCGCCATCATCGTCGAAGGTGCACTGCAGTTCTTCTTCACGGGAAACCTGGTGGAAGAGCACGCCTGGTATATTGACAAATCCGTCTACGTGCCTTTTCTCGATTTCTATATGCCTCTCATCTACATCTTTGCCTTCATCCTGAGCGTGGTCTTGCTGGCAGGACTCTACCTGTTCATCTATCGAACTACCTTTGGCCGCTGCGTACGCGCGTCGATGCAGAATCGCACGGCGGCATCCCACATTGGGATCAACGTGCCGCGAGTGCAAACAATGACCTTCGGCATCGGCGTCTCCCTGGCAGCTGCGGGAGGGATGGCATTTGGCGCAACCAATGCATTTAATCCTGCCAGTTCCTATGACCTCATCTCGCGTCTCCTGGTGATCATCGTCCTGGGAGGAATGGGCAGCTTATGGGGTGCGCTCATAGGATCGCTCATCATGATCATCATCAGCGACGTGGTTGTCCTGACCTGGGATCCCACCTGGGCAAGCACGGTGTTTTTTATCTTCCTGGTAATCCTGCTCTTACTTCGCCCTCAGGGCCTGTTCGGAAGGCTGGAGGGGAGAAAGCAATGAAGCTCGTCAGAACGCTGGTGTTGCTCGGGATTATCGCATTCGTCGGTATCTTTCCGGTAGGCATCGCACCGAACGATGCGGTCAATACGATTGCTGTCTTTGCCTTGATCGGGGCCATTGCGGTAGTGGGATGGAACATCTTCTCAGGCTACACGGGGTACATCTCGTTGGGGCACTCAGTGTTCTATGGATTGGGAGCATACACCTTTGGGCTGGTCAGCCGGGGCTGGCATATTCCCGGGGGATGGGTGCCGTTCCTGTTGCTCCCGCTGGTGGGACTGGTCGCAGGCGTTGTGGCTCTCCCATTGGGGTGGATCGCGCTCCGCACGCGACGGCACACCTTTGTCGTCATCACCATTGCATTCGTCTTTATCTTCCAGTTGCTGGCCTATAACCTGCGGGGAATTACCCATGGTTCAAACGGGGTGTTCATGCCTCTGACTCCCTGGGTGGCACCGTATGCCGACCTCCCGTTCTATTACGTCGCCTTCGGAGTACTACTTGTGACAATCGGTATCTCCTGGCGGATACGGCACTCGAAATTCGGCTTAGGGCTGCTAGCGATTCGCGACGATGAAGACCGTGCGCTTGGGCTAGGCGTGCAGACGGGAGCATTTAAGCTCTGCGCCTATGCGGTCTCCGCCGTTTTTGTCGGCATGGCAGGGGCCATATTTGCCTACTACGTTGGGGCCATCTACCCCGAAGGGGCCTTCAATCCCGCATTCGATATCACTATTGCCTTGATGGCCTTCTTAGGGGGGTTGGGTACCGTTGTGGGGCCACTAGTTGGGGCGCTGGTTGTCACCCCGCTGCAGCAATACCTGGACCTGCAGTTTGGCGGCAATGGGGTCAACCTCGTCATTTATGGAGCCCTTTTCCTGGCAATCATCCTGCTGCTCCCTCGGGGCGTTATACCTTCATTACAGGAGCAGTGGCGACGCTGGCAAGCGATCCGCAAAACACAACTTGGCGGTAATGTTCCCACTGCCCGGCCTGAGCAGCCTGCCAAGCTGGCAGAATGAGGAGGAGAAGGATAAGGATATGAGCCTTTTGGAAGTGCAGAGCGTTTCCAAGGCCTTTGGGGGCATCCAGGCCCTCTCAGGCTGTTCGATTGCTGTTGAGCAGGGCATGATCACGGGATTGATCGGCCCCAACGGCTCAGGCAAAACGACCCTGTTCAATGTGATTACCGGGTACGAGCGCATAGACACGGGCGAGATTCGTTTCAATGGAAGAGCCATCACAGGGGAGAAACCAGACAAGATATTTGGCCTGGGCATAGGCCGGACGTTTCAACTGACACGCGTCTTTTCTCGCCTCACCGTGCTCGAGAACATGCACGTCGCTCTCCAGCGCAATGTGCGAGGGTTACTGAAACACTGGGGGCCGTCCCAAGAGCAACGCCAGGCCCTGGACTTGCTAGACTTTGTGGGCCTTACCAGGCTCAAAGATGCACCGGCAGGCAATCTCTCGTATGGGCAAAAGAAATTGCTGGAGTTCGCCCTCGTCCTGGTGGCCCAGCCACAGGTGATCCTGTTAGATGAACCCGCAGGTGGGGTGAACCCCACCATGGTCAATGAGTTGGCAGGCCATATTCGCACGCTCAACAAGCAAGGCGTGACCTTCCTGGTGGTTGAGCATAATATGGAGTTCGTGATGGGACTTTGCGATACGGTGAACGTGATGCACCGCGGAACAAAAATTGCCGAAGGGCCACCCACTATGGTGCGCAACAACCCCGGGGTGCTGGAAGCCTACTTAGGAGTGTGAGCATGCTGAATTTAACGAACATTGTTGCAGGTTATGGAGGGGGCGATGTCCTCAAAGGAGTGGATCTCGAGGTTAAGAAGGGATCGCTTACCTGTATTGTGGGACCTAACGGTGCAGGCAAGTCCACGGTGCTGCGGGTGATCAGTGGCTTGCTGAAGCCTCGTGTCGGCACGGTCACGTTTCATGAACAGTCCATTGTCGGCATGACAACGCCACACATTTTGCAATTGGGCATAGCACAGATTCCGCAAGAACACAGCCTGTTCCCTAACATGACCGTCAGGGAGAATATGGAGCTTGGCGGACTGCTCCTGCGCGATAAACGCAAGATCGAGCGGCGCTTAGCTAAAATTGAGGGGCAGTTCCCGATCGTCAAGGAACGGGCGAAAGAACAGGCGAGGAGTCTGTCAGGCGGCCAGCAGCGCCAGGTCGAGATTGCCCGCGCCCTTATGCTCGACCCGGTGTTGGTGTTGGTGGATGAGCCATCGATGAGCCTGGATCCGAAGACGCTTGTCCAGGTATTTGAAACCATTCAGCACATGCATCGCGCCGGCACAACCGTGCTGCTGGTTGAACAAAATGTGCGTGCAGGACTGGCCATCGCCACCTATGGGGTCGTTATGGAATCAGGACGTGTACGCATGCAGGGCCCGGCAGAACGAGTCCGAGAAGACCCCGAGATGGGCCACCTCTTCTTCGGTGGGACCCTTTCGGGGGCATAAGATGCATGGAAGGCAGAGTAGTCGAACCTGAAGCAGCTCACACAGGCTGTGAACATTATTGTTCTTTCAATCTAGGGAAACCATGACGATTATTACAGAACCCTATCCACGCTTTTCAGCAGAGGAGTTCGTACGAAGATATGGGGCCGTGCGAGTATTGATGCGCGAGGCTGATCTTGCTGCACTGCTTCTGTACAGCACCATCAGCTCCCCATACGAAGTTCATTACCTTTCGAATTTCCCGGCGACCTGGGAGGCCCTGATCGTCTTTCCACTGGAAGGCGAGCCAACGCTGCTGCTGGAACTGTACAATCATCTGCCGAATGCGCGACAGATCGCAAGTATCGACGACGTACGTTGGGGGGGCCCGGACCTTGTGGACTCAGCTGTCCTCAATATACGGGAGCGAGGGCTGGCGGAGACCAGAGTTGGCCTCATAGGCAAGCTCCCCTATCAATACGAACAAGCGCTACGACAACAGCTTCCGCAAGCAACCTTCGTTGATTTTACTGTACCATATCGCCATCTGCGCCTCGTGAAGAGCGAGGAAGAGATCGCCTTTCTGCGTCTAGGTGCCCAGCTGAGTGATCGCGCCATCGAGGCGCTGGAACGCGAGGCTCGTCCGGGAACCAGCGAACACGAACTGGCGGCCATTGTAGAGGGAACGTACCTTGGGCTTGGTGGGAAGAATAATATTCACTTTATGGCCACGACACCGATGAGTAATCCACGCGTCTGTGTGCCCGCGCAGTATCACACCAATCGCGCCCTGGAACAAGGCGATGTACTGATCACCGAGATCGGTGCGCAATATATGCAAGGTTACCCGGGGCAAATCTTGCGTCCCTTTGCCATTGGTGCGAAGCCCACCGTTGCCTATCAGCAGCTTTACGATGTGGCCGTTGAAGCATTTCACCGCATAACGAGCGTGCTTCGCGATGGAACAACGGTTGAGGAAGTTCTCGACGCTGCTGACTACATCCACCACGCCGGCTTTAGTATCTACGATGACCTGGTGCATAGTTATGGTGGAGGCTATTTGCCTCCCATCCTGCGTACACGCCAAACCAGCGCCCGACCGGCAGAACCGTTTGCCTTCAAAGAGAACATGACCATTGTGGTACAGCCGAACGTGATTAGCAAGGATGAGCGTATGGGAGTACAGATTGGTGAGTTGTTACGGGTGACGAACACAGGTATACAATCGCTCCATAGCTATCCGATGCGCTTTATCCAGTGTGGTACGAAGTGATCTACTATTCGACATTGTTCATAACAGCGGCAAACAAATCTGTCTATCGATACGGTTAGCTCACAGCGCAGCGCGCTGAACCTCGCTTTGACGATATACGGACCAAAGCGTCTCGTGTTCGGTAGCGATATTCCTTTTGTCTCAACCAGGCACAACCTGCCTCGACAACGGAGAATGAGTAGATGACAAGCCGAGGAGAATTACGACAATTTCATGAATGGGAGTGGGAAGCGCAGTTGCGGGCGTTCTTCGCATGGCTCCCACAAGAACTCCATGATGCGCCAGGGGTTGACTGGGCACAACTTCCACCTGAGGTCATGAGGTGTTGTATTCGAACCATTGGCACGAGTCCTGATGCTGCATACCTGGCAATAGCTGCTGCCTCAGCATATGGCAGTGTGAGCACCAATTCTCTCGTGCAAATGGTGCTCCACTTACACTCGCTGTTCAGCACATTACGGAAGGACTGCGGTATGGAGCGAGTTTGCGACTTGCGCAGCGAAACGATATGGAACGAATTTGCCGCGAAAACAGGGACAACCATGTCACGAAGCAGGCAGCTCTCGTGGTATTCTTCCGTCAGCACCAAACACTATCCGCAGTATCTCCACACGCTCGAAGCAGGGGACGCTTCCTTGATGCAGCAGTACCAGTTGCCAGCCATGCCGGACGGATTCCTCAGACGCGTGGGAAATGCAGACGACTTGAACACCAGCAGCCTGCTGAGACGACAGCCGGTTCGCAATACACTTGTGCCTCTCTTTCCCCTGCTCCGCCAGCTTGTGCTCCTGCGCAAAGAGCTAGCGGAGCGCATGTTCCATGCGTTCCAGCAGGTTGAACAAGAGATCTCGCCTGCTACCGTTTTTCCCGTGGCATTTCATTATGCCGATTCGTTCCCTGAACTACAGCAGCAGGGACAAACATGGGGAATGCGACTGCGAGAAGTATCGCTGCGCTTTTTCCTCTGGAACAAACGCGCCTGGATCCTGGCGCACCAGGATCGCTATAGTGGAAGAGTGATACGAGAGGCCGAACAAGCCAGGGGGATTTACTCGCCAGAGCGGGAAAGCTCTTTCGTCCAATTTGATGGAACCGTGCAAAACCTGTTCTGGTTTGGCGATCTGATAGAGGGGCGGCTCCTGCAATATTTTCAGCATGGGCCCCACGAATACGATTACGAAGAACGCTGGAAAAATGCGCGCGACCATGGCTTCCCGCGCGGGTGCACAACACAACAGCCAGGTCTATTGCGTAGCGATTCTCGCTGGTTCGCAGAACACACCAGGGATGGAGATGTGCTCTTTGAGCCAGAAGCCATGTATAGAGGCATTGTGTACGCT